>JBFZEL010000572.1:0-6672 GCA_041306925.1 Lysobacterales bacterium | reverse complement strand
GGAACACCAAAGAAGGTATCGAGCCGGCCCGCTTCCAGCAGCTCGATGGTGCGTTCGAGGTCGAAGCCGGGCGTGATCAGCGTGTGCGCACCCATGATCAGCGCCGGCAGGGTGGTCAGGTTGATGCCGCCGGTGTGGAACAGGGGCAGGTAGTTCAGGCTGGTATCATCGCTGCGCAAACCCATGGCCTGGGCGATATTGATGTAATTGGCCAGTGCCATGCCATAGGTCTGTATGACCGCCTTGGGTTTGCCGGTGGTGCCGGAGGTGTACAGCAGGTACCAGGTATCATCCGCCGGCCAGGCGGGCCGGCCCGGCAGTGGTTCGAGCGCATCACGGCGGTGACGAAAACCGTTGTCACCGTCGTCATCGAGATCCAGCAGCAAGCTGCCATTGCCGGCAAGCGCAGCGGCGACCGCCTTGTCCTCGCTGCCATGCACGAGCCAGCGTGTGCCGCAGTCGTCAAGTAACGGCGCGAGTTCCCGGGCGGGCATGCGCCAGTTCAGGGGCACCAGGATGGCGCCGAGCTTCGCGCAGGCAAACAGCAGTTCGAAGAATTCCACGCGGTTGCGGCACAACACCGCGACACGCTCGCCATGGCTCACCCCGCAACCTGCGAGCAGGGCTGCCGTCCGGCCGCTACGCTGGTTCAGCTCAACGTAAGTGACCTGCCCGCCGCCGACCACGTCCTCGAAAGCCAGTCGTTGCGGACCGAGGTCGGCGCGGCTGGCGAGGATATCGAACAGCGGAAAACCCACCGCTCTTACCGTGGCCTGATCCCGTTGGCGATCAGGTCGGTGACGATCTCGGCGATCCGGGCTGCGGGTACGTTGTCACCCCACTCGGCGTACTTCATGCCGAGGAATACCGCGATGCCCATGATGGCCCAGGTCCAGATCTCATAATCGCCCTGGCGTATGTCGCCGCTTTCAACCGCTTTTTTCAGGTTGTCCCGGTAAGCGTCGGCAAAGCTGTTGTAGTGTTCGCGGTAGGCGTCATTGGCAACGAACTCGGCTTCCGTGATGATGCGGTAGATGCCCTTGTGCTGGCGGGCAAATTCAATATAGGCCTCTATACCCAGGCGTTCCGCCGCCATGCGGTCAGGTGCGCCGGCCACCCGCTCGGCGATCCAGCGGCGGGTGCGGTGGCTCATGTAGGAGACCAGGTCCTGAAAGATCTCCTCCTTGCTCTGGTAATAGGTATAAAAAGTGCCGAGCGCAACCCCCGCACGATAGGTGATGCCGCTGATCGCCGCGGCGTGGAAACCCTTTTCGCCAAATTCGATTTCAGCGGCCTGCAACAGCTTGTCGCGGGTATTTTTACCGCGCGTGGTCTTGGGGGTCTTAATGTTACCTGAAAGTTGATTCATGTTTCATAATGTCCCATACTTTGAATCACTTGGCAAGACACGGGTCGTGTGGACAAGCCATGACGCACCAGGCCGCGCGGCTAACCGGCGCGTTCCAAAAACGCGTGGAATATCCTGTTGAACTCACCCTGGTGGGTAATAAAAGGCACATGGCCCGAACCTTCGACGGCGACCTCCTGGTAGTCGCCGCCTGCCCGCGCATAGGCGTCGAGCAGTGTCCTGATCTGCTCCATCATCGGTTGGGGCGGGTATCTTTCCGCGCCCGGGAAGCCGGGCAGCCGTCCGGTCGGACCCCAGGTGCCTGGGTCCGAAGCGGCGCTGTTGCACACCGCCACATCGTTGGCGCCGTAAATCCACAGCACGTTTGGCTTGTTGTTCGCGGCCAGGATACGCGCCACCAGGTCGCCGGCGTATTTTGGCGACATGGCATTGGTCGCACCCCAGCGGCCCGGTCGGACATAAGGCCAGTTCGGCGATGCCTCCTTGTCGCCCGGCAGATCCCGGTCGCTGATATGCACCTGGAACATGGCTTCGAGCAGGTCGTCCTCACGCGCCGGGATATGCGGCGGACCCCAGACCAGCAGACGCAGCACATTACGCGGGCTGAACGGCGCGCCAGTGCCGTGGTCGCCGTCGAGCAGACCCTGGATCAGAACCGGGTTGAGCAGACCGCCGCCCGAACCAGCGTAGTCATCATGCGTGGGCGTGCCGCGTGCATCCCGCGTACCACCGAAACCGAACGGAGACCCGGCGCCCGGCAGGGTTACCGACAACAGGCGCTCCGCTGCATCGGCCATGAACCACCACGCGACCAGGCCGCCGAGCGAATTACCGGCGAGGTGGAAGCGCTCGTAGCCCAGCTGATCCATCAGCGCGACGGCGTCCTCGACAAAGTCACGCATGCCGCGGGTCGCATCGACCTTGACGGCCGGGTCGGCGCCGCCAAAACCGCGCTGGTCGGGGGCGATCGCCCGGTAGCGGGGCGGCAAGGCGACCATGGTCTCCTCCCACCAGGTGGCGGAGGAGAAATTGCCGTGGATGAACAGCACCGGTATGCCGTCCGCGGGACCGGCCAACAGGACCCGCGTGGTCAGGCGGCTGGTGGTGATGGTTTTTGCAGTAATTCCGGGGAGTATCGGCACATTCATACCGGGGCCTCTTTGCTTGCCAGCAGTTTCTTGTCGAGTTTGCCGATGACCGTCAGCGGCATCGTGTCGAGTACGATGAAGGAGCGCGGCAGTTTATATTTTGCCAGCCGTTCAGCGAGAAAAGCTTTCAGTTCCGCTTCCTCAAATCCGTCCTGCACCACCAAAAAGGCCCTGCCGACCTCGCCCCAGGTCGCGTGGGGCACGCCGACCACGGCCGCCTCGCTGACCTTTGGGTGCGCCAGCAGCACCGATTCGATCTCCGCCGGGTACACATTTTCACCGCCGGAGATGAACATTTCCTTGGAGCGGCCGAGGATCGAGTAACAGCCGTCACGGTCACGCCGGGCGATATCGCCCGTGTGCAACCAGCCGTCACGGATGGTGTCGGCCGTGGCCGCAGGGTTATCCCAGTAACCGGCGATGACGTGCGGGCCGCGGATCAGCAACTCGCCTTCGACATCGTCGGGACACGCAACACCGTCCCGGTCGATGATCTTCATGTCGATGTGGAAGATCGGGTAACCGACCGAACCCGGCTTTTTCTGCACCAGTTCCGGCGGCAGCCAGAAGTTGTTGCCGGATGCCTCGGTCAGACCGTAACCCATCTTGAAGTCGACACCGCGGTCCCAGAATTTCTGCATGACCGGCAGCGGGCAGGGTGCGCCGCCGCTGATGACGAGTTCCAGTTTTGAGAAGTCGGCGTGCGCCCAGCGGGGGTGTTCCTGCAGCATCTGGAACATCGTCGGCACCGCGACGTAATGGGTGATGCCGGCGTGTTCGACGAGGTCGAAAGTCTGATCCGCGCTGAAGCCGGAGCACAGGATGGTCGTGCCGCCGGTGTGCACCAGTGACGTCATGAAGATATGCGGTCCGCCGATGTGAAAGAAGGGCAGTTGCAGCGCGGCCTTGTGCTGGCCGTTGAGGCCCCACGAGGTGATGGTGTTGATGCTGTTCCAGGTCACGTTGCCGTGGGTCAGGACCGCGCCCTTGGGCAGACCCGTGGTGCCGCCGGTGTAATAGATACCCCACGGGTCGTCCATGTCCAGTTCCGGTGCGTCGGGTTTTTGCGCGGACAGCGTGGCGCGCTCGCCGAGGTCACGTTCGCCATTGCCCGGATGGCCCATGGCCACGACCTGCTCGATGCTCGGCAACGCAGGCTTGAGCTGCTCGACCTGTGACCGCCAGTCCTCGCTGTAGACCAGTACTTTTGGCGCGCCGCTGAGGATGATGCCCTGCAATTCAAACGCGGTCAGACGCCAGTTCAGGTTTTGCAGGATCGCGCCGAGCTTTGGCGCTGCCCAGAACAGGTCGAGGTATTCGCTGCGGTTCGAGGCATAAACGGCGACGCGGTCACCCTTGCCGACACCCAGGCTGCGGAGGAAATTGGCGGTCTGGTTGACCCGGCTGTTCCACTCGGCGAAGGTGGTCTCCGCACCCGTGACGTAGTCGATCAGCGCGACGCGGCCGGGTGTCAGCCTGGCGCGTTTGTCGAGCCAGTCGGTGACGTAATGGGACTGCTGGATTATTTTGCCGGTCCCCATTGCACAATTGCTCCCGCCCAGACGTAGCCGATACCGGCGGCGATGATGGCCATCGTGTCGCCCGGTTTGAGGCGGCCCTGTTCGATACCCGCCTCGATGTTGATGATGGCATCCTGCTCGCCGATGTGGCCCACCTTCGACATGTAAACGCTCTGTTCTTCGCCAAGACCCAGGTGCTCGAGCATCTCACGGTGACCGGACGGCTTGACCAGCGACATGTTGAAGAAGTCGATATCACTGCGTGTATAGGGTGTCCCGTCGGCTTTCAGACCCGATTTTTCCAGCGCGGCATCGGTGCAGGTCAGCCAGTTCCTGATCGAGACTTCGCCGAGGCGCGCCTTCATGGCCTGCGGTTCAACCAGCCTGAATTTAAAACCGCCTTCACGTACGGCGGCATCCGTGGGGTGCTGTACGGTGCCGCTGGCCGGTACGATGACGTGGCGGCTCATGCTTCCATCCGCGATCAGGTGTATGCCGAGGACGCGGTTTTCGAACCAGTCGCGTTTTAAAATCATCGCGCCGGCGCCCGCCCCGATATTGAACAGGAAAGAGGTATTGACATCCGTCAGGTCGATGAAGTGCGAGGTGGCGTAGCCGCCGGCGACCAGCACGGTATTGACCGCCGGATCATCGGCCATCAGGCCCCGCGCGAGTTGCATGGCTGCTATGGTGGTCGCACAACGCGTGTGGATATCGATACCCCAGGCGTTATGGGCGCCGAGTTGATGGGCCAGATCGATGGCGCTCGTCCACAGCAGGTATTCGCGCCACTCCTCGGTCGTACCCAAAACCACATCGATCTCCAGCGGGTCGATGCCCGCCTGGTCGATGGCCCTTTTGGCCGCGCGCAAGGCCATTTCGTTGGGGTGGACTTGCGGGTCCGCCACGTACTTGCGTTCGATACCGAGCTTCTCCCTGACGACCCATTCGGGCAAGCCGCTCTGCCTGGCGATCTCTGCCGCGGTGACGTAGGTGTCCGGAAAATACGTCCCGGTCGAGACAATACCCATGCCTGTCATGCAAATTCCCATGCAAATTCCTTGGTTCAACGGTCCTGTTTTAACCGCTGACTGGTTTGTAATATTGCACCTGATAACTTGAAACCTGATTCATGTATCATGCTAAGTCAAGAAGACAGCAACCGCAAGTCAAGCTATCACTGGCTTTATTTCAAGAATAACTTGAAACTTGATTCAAGTTTCATCATGCTGCATACTCAGGTTCAATGGCAAGGTCTGCTTAGCCCGCGCGTTTGGCGGACGCAAGCGACAGCCGGGACATAAGCATGGCACACAAGATCAACAGACCGGCATAGACCGGTTTTGAATCACACTGAACGGAGGTAGAGACAATGCAGACCGGACACAACAAGCAGCCCGTATGGCGGCAACTCGTCCTGGGAATCGCGCTAGCGCTTGGAACAGCTACGTTGATCCCCGCAACGGCGCTGGCGCAGGAAGAAGCAACGGCAGACAGCGACAATGCGCTTGAAGAAGTTATCGTTACGGCAACCCGCCGGGAAGAGAGCCTGATGGAGGTGCCGATCGCGGTCACCGCGATATCCGGCGAGGAGCTTGCCCAGTTCGGCATGCTGGATCTCACCTTTGTCGAGCAGACTTCACCCAACACGACGCTGAAAGTATCACGTGGCACCAACACCACGCTGACCGCGTTTATCCGCGGCGTCGGCCAGCAGGACCCGGTTCCAGGTTTCGAGTCGGGTGTCGGCATCTATCTCGACGACGTTTACCTCAACCGCCCGCAGGCAGGCGTCATGGATATCTATGACGTCGAGCGTATCGAAGTGCTGCGTGGTCCGCAGGGCACATTGTATGGCCGTAACACCATCGGTGGCGCCATCAAGTACGTGACCAAGCGTCTGAACCCGGATCATTACGAGGGCGGCGCAAAGCTTTCCTACGGTCTGTACAACATGCTCGACCTCGTCGTGTCCGGCTCGACGCCGATCAACGACACCTTCAGGATTGGCGGTTCGTTTGCCAGTTTCAACCGCGATGGGTTTGGCGATAATCTCTACCTGGAAAACCTGGAAAACTACAACAGGGATTCGCTGGGCTACAGGTTCAGCACCGAGTGGGAGCCGAACGAAGACTTTTTCGTGAAGTTTGCATTTGATCACGTCGATGACGATTCAGACCCGAGACAGGGTCATCGCCTGGTACCGGCCAGGGTGGCAGGGAACCCCGTTCTGGACAACGTATTTGACACCGAGGCGGGTCTCAACAATCCGATACAGTCGGTGGAGGCAACGGGCTATTCGCTAATGGCGCAATGGAATGCCAGTGACATGCTGACGGTGAAGAACATCCTCGCCTACCGCGACGACGAGACCTGGACGCCGATTGATTTCGACAGCCTGCCGGTGGCCGATCTCGATGTACCGGCCGTTTATGAAAATAACCAGTTTTCCGAAGAACTGCAGTTTTTGTTCACGGGAAATAATTGGAATGGCCTTGCTGGTTTCTATTATCTTGACGCGGATGCATCCACCGCTTTCGACGTGATTCTTGCGCAGCTTGGCAAGCTCTTTGGCCTGCCGGGCTATAACGCCTTCACGGCGGGTGATGTCAACACCAAGACCTGGTCGCTTTTT
>JBFZEL010000571.1:0-4975 GCA_041306925.1 Lysobacterales bacterium | reverse complement strand
CTCTCACTTTCCAGACAAACGGTTTCATGTTTGGTTCTTATATGACGTTACCAACCGCAAAATGGGGTTACTTTCCGGAAAATAAATCGGCGTCACCACTATCGTCCCGGTGTGGGTGTTCCAGCCCAAAATGACGGTAGGCCTTGGCGGTCACCATCCGTCCCCTCGAAGTGCGCGTGATGTAACCCTGCTGGATCAGGAAAGGCTCAAGCACGTCTTCAACCGTTCCGCGTTCTTCTGACAGGGCTGCAGCGATGCTTTCGATACCCACGGGGCCGCCGTTGAATTGATCGATGATCAACCTCAACAGACGCCGGTCCATGGTATCAAAACCGCTCGCGTCCACTTTCAACATTTCCATCGCGCGCAGGGCGATCCCGGCATTGATAAGACCATCACCCATGACCTCGGCGAAATCGCGTACTCGCCGCAGCAGGCGGTTCGCGATACGCGGCGTGCCGCGTGCGCGGCTGGCGATACCCATCGAGCCCTCGTCGTCACAGGGGATATTCAGAATAACGGATGAACGTCTCACGATTTGCTGCAATTCCGCCGTGCTGTAAAACTCAAGACGCTCGACTATGCCAAAACGGTCGCGTAACGGCGAGGTCAGCAGACCGGCGCGGGTGGTGGCGCCCACCAGCGTAAAACGCGGCAGGTCGATTTTGATGGAACGCGCCGCCGGCCCCTCGCCGATCATGATGTCGAGCTGGAAATCCTCCAGCGCCGGGTAAAGCACTTCTTCGACCACTGGCGACAGGCGGTGAATTTCGTCCACGAACAGGACGTCGCCGGGTTGCAGATTGGTCAACAGTGCGGCCAGGTCACCGGCGCGTTCCAGCACCGGCCCGGATGTCTGCCGCAGGTTCACACCCATTTCATTGGCAATGACGTGGGCCAGGGTGGTTTTGCCCAGGCCCGGCGGGCCAAAAATCAAGACGTGATCCAGCGCCTCCTTGCGGCGGCGTGCGGCCTCGATGAATATGTTCAGTTTCTCCCGCATCGCCTGCTGACCGATATATTCGTTCATGGTCCTTGGCCGCAGCGTGCTGTCCATGACCTTGTCGGATGGCGCATCCATGGGGTTCACGATGCGGTCGTCTATATTAACCATTCGGCTTTACCCTGGTTTGCAGTGCCTTGCGGATGATGGCTTCGGCATCCATACCGGCCTCGGCCACGGCGCTTATCATACGGCTGACTTCAACGGCTTTGTAGCCGAGTGACGCCAGGGCGTGACCGGCCTCGCTGACCGGATCGGTGCCAAGCGGTGCGCCAACCGGGCTCAAGCCGCCAATGCTCAAACCCGTCAGCTTGTCGCGTAACTCAATGATGATCCGTTCTGCGGTTTTCCTGCCTATACCCGGCAGACGTGTCAATGCCGCCACGTCGCCAGTGGCGACAAAGCGGGCCAGTTCCGCGGCGCTGGCGCCGGATAATATCGTCAGCGCCAGCCTGGCGCCGATGCCACTGATCTTGAGCAGCTTGCGAAACACCTCGCGCTCAGAGGATGAGGCAAACCCGTACAGGGTCTGGCTGTCCTGGGAAAACTGGTGGTGGATCAGGAGCGTCACCGGTTTGCCGTTTTCCGGCAGTTCGGAAAACACACCGAGCGGCGCTTCGACCTCGTAGCCGACGCCGTTGACGTCGATGAGCATCAATGGCGGAGACTTGACCAGCAGGATGCCAGCAAGACGTGCGATCATCTGTCTACCCCTGCCGCATCATCGCCATACGCGTCAGCGTCTGGGATGTGTGTTGGTGACACAGGGCCACGGCCAGGGCGTCGGCCGCGTCGTTCTGGATGGGCCCCTTGATGCCAAGCAGCAACCCGACCATGTGCTGCACCTGTTCCTTGTCGGCGCCGCCACGTCCGACGATGGCCTGCTTGACGGAACGCGGGCTGTATTCCGCCACTGGCAGCTTGCATGCGATCGCCGCGCAAACGGCAGCGCCGCGGGCCTGGCCCAGCTTGATGGCGGCGGCGGCATTGTTGGCGACAAACACCGTTTCGATGGCGGCCTGAAGCGGCTGGTAGTCCCTGATCAATTGCTGCAGTTCGGTAAATATGATGCCGAGACGTTCGTTGAATTCACCGTTACCCGCCTTGATCACATCAAAATAAACCGGTACCACGCGGTCGCCCTGAACCTCGATGATACCCACCCCGGTCATGCGTGAACCGGGATCAACACCGAGTATGCGTAAGTTTTTCAGCTGTAGGCCTCTTCCGGGATAGCGGCATTGGAATAGACATCCTGGGTATCATCCAGGTCTTCGAGCGCTTCCAGCAGACGCAAAACCTTTTGGCCGCCTTCAACATCCAGTTCAACCTCGAGGCTGGCGCGCATGGTGATTTGGGAATTCTCAGGCTTGAGACCGGCAACTGCGAGGACGTCCTTCACACCGGCGTACGCCTCGGGCGTCGTGAGCACCTCGATGGAGCCATCCGCTGCGGGGACCACATCGTCCGCACCGGCTTCCAGTGCGGCCATAAGCACAACCTCTTCAGACGCGCCCGGGGCAAAATTCAGTATCCCCACCTTGGTGAAGAGGTAAGCAACCGATCCGTCGGTGCCGAGGTTGCCACCATACTTGCTGAACGCGTGGCGTATTTCAGCCACGGTCCGGTTACGGTTATCGGTCAGACACTCGACCATCACGGCGACCCCGCCGGGCGCATAACCTTCATAGGTGAGCGTTTCATAGACTACGCCGTCGAGATCGCCGGTGGCCTTCTTGATCGCCCGTTCGATGTTGTCCTTGGGCATATTGACCGCATTGGCCTTTTCGATGGCGAGGCGCAAGGCGGGATTCATGGTGGGATCCCCGCCACCTGTCCGCGCCGCGACCGACAACACCCGGTTGATCTGGGTAAATATCTTGCCACGCTTGGCATCGACCGATTTCTTGCGGTGCTGGATATTCGCCCACTTGGAATGACCTGCCATATAGCCTTTACCTTGGTAACCAGAATTAAGAATCCGCGGGATTTTATCATGAAAACCTGCCGGACCGGGGGCGAAAAAAGGGCGCTCAGGTGTCTTTCCTGAACCTGCCGGTCAACAGAAAATGTTCGACCTGCGCCACGACCTGTGTTGACACCAGCATTTCCGAATGGGCCACCTGCAACTCAACCGTGTCCTGCAGCCCTTCGAGTTCGGTCTCGCTGACCAGGATGCTGCCGTCGTTGGCTTCATCCTGCCGGCCGGCAATCCGCCCAAGCCCGAATGGTCGCGTGCCGCGGATCATCCCGGTTTCACGCCCGACGGGTGAATAGCGGAATCCAACGCGCAGGTTTTCGCGGGCCTTGCCAATGATGCAACCCAGACCCGGCAGTTTTGCCAAGCGCCTGACCACGGCGCTGCCCTTCACGGGCGTGCCCATCAGCACGACCCGGCCCGGCGGCAGGTCAGCATACCGGCTCAGCATAGCCAGGATGACCAGGCCGCCCATGCTGTGGCCGACCAGGTGCAATTCGCGGGAGGGGTTGCGGAGCAAAAAGTCGTGTAACGCGTCCGCATGGCCATCGAGGTCGGCGGCGCGCGTGGGATAGCTGAACACGCTGACGTGGTGGCCAAGCCTGCGCAGACGTTTCGCCATCGGGGCCATCGCCCAGCCACGGTTCCACAGCCCGTGCACGAGCACGATGTCAGCCACGCAAGCGCCTCCTCGCGCGCTGGAATGGCTCGATCGAAACCAGTGCCAGGGCCAGCCAGATACAAGCGAAGGCCACCGCGTGCCCGGTCGTGAATGTTTCGCCGTAGAGGAAGACCGCGATCAGGAAACTCATGCTCGGCGACAGGTACTGGAAAAAACCCAGGATGCTCAGCGGCAGCTTCTTGGCCGCCACGTTGAACCAGATCAACGGCACCACGGTTATTACCGCGGAACCCACCAGCAGCAGATCGATGGCCGTGGCGTCGTGCAGGAAATGCAGGGCGGACTGCGCATACAACCACAGCAGGTATACCAGTGCCGGGATGAACATCAGGGATGTTTCCCACAGCAATCCCAGCATGGGTCCGACATCGAGGCGTTTGCGCAGCAGGCCATACAGGCCGAATGACAGGGCCAGGGTCATGGCAATCCATGGCGGCTTACCCAAAAACCAGCCGAGGTACAGCGTACCGGCAGCCGCCACCAGCACCGCGATAAGCTGCAGCGGTTGCAGGCGCTCGTGCAGGAAAACATAACCCAGCAGCACGCTGATCAGCGGCGTTCCGAAGTAACCGAGACTGGTGTCCAGTATGTGGCCGTTCGCCACCGCCCAGACAAACACCACCCAGTTGATTGAAATCGTCACACCCGACAGGACCAGCCAGGCAATACTGCCAAGGGGCAGACGCAGCCTGTGCCATAACTGCCTGCCGTCACGGACCGCTAGAAAAATAACCAGCAGCGGCACCGACCAGATCACGCGATGCGCCAGCACTTCCCAGGCACCAACGGTTTGCAGGGCCTTGTAGTAGATGGGCACCAGGCCCCAGAACCCGAAAGCGGCCAGCGCGGCGATGACACCGCTGCGGTCCAGTTTTTGGTCAGTGGGTTTCATCGTATCAAGGGTGCGTAATGAACTACGCACCCCGCGGATTCGCGACATTCACACGCTTAGCCGTAACACCGCAAGGTGCGCAAGGTGCACAAGGTTCAGGCACCCGGCGGGGTGGAGCCATTTCCGGGTTTGGTCAGAACACGGATATGCAATTCCTGCAACTGGCTGTCGGCGATGGCCGACGGCGCATCGGTCAACGGGCACTGGGCCGTGGTGGTCTTCGGGAAGGCGATCACGTCACGGATGGATGCCTCGCCCGCCATCAGCGCCGCTACGCGGTCAAGACCAAAAGCGATGCCGCCGTGCGGTGGGCAACCGTACTTCAGCGCCTCGAGCAGGAAGCCAAACTTGGCCTCGGCCTCCTGTTTGCCGATGCCGAGCAGTTCAAACACCGCCTGCTGCATTTCGGGCCGGTGGATA
>JBFZEL010000570.1:0-6899 GCA_041306925.1 Lysobacterales bacterium | reverse complement strand
TAGCCGGGCGGATCAGGGGCGATCGGGCCGGATGCCCGATCGAGGCCGACCGGTACACGATGTACCGTGAGGCCGACCCGTCAGGATCCGGTCGGCTGCGTGGGCAGTCCCGGATGCACATCCGGGACCGCTGGTCAGTGAGCACAGGCAGCACGCGCCTGTCGGGTCTTTGCACCATCGTTGGATTGCCTGTTTCTGGTCTTGCCCGGTCGTGGTGTATACAACTTTGCAGAAATTCACACCTGGCGATCAGGGGTATCAATTCCCGTCAGCGGGGAGCAACGGGTGTTCCGGTCAAGGTATATCTGAGAGGATAACCACGGCACTCATGGGTGCCACGGAAACTTTCAACACGCCGTCATCGTCAACCCGGATTTTCGACCCCGGGCAGTCTTTTTCGACACCGCCGGTGACGACGATATTGCAGTAATCGCCGCCCCGCATCCCGGTCGCAAAGTTGCCGTCGAGGCTTTCTTCGCTGGCATTGATGACGATGAAGCCCTTGTCGCCACGGCCGAAAGCGATCACCCGGCCGCCGAAGGCCTGCCAGTTCGTCACCGGCAATCCCTGCGTGGACTTGCGGAATCCGACCATGCCGGTCCTGGACGGTCTGCGGTGCTCACAAACCCAACCCGAGGTGCAGGCACCCCCTTCGACCGGCCGGCTGGCCGGAGGTCCCTGGTCCGAGTCCTCAAAATAATAACCGGACAGGACCATTGGATATCCGTAAGGCCAGCCCAGCATGAAAATATTGGCCAGGTCATAAAGCTCGCCGGTCTTGTAATTGAGGATGTTGTCGCCACCCGCGTGCCCACGCTGCAGGTCGTGGTTGTCCACGAATACGATGGCCTTGTCCGGCGGTAAATAGCCGGCGTCATCGCCAAGACCCGACAATGAATCAAGCGCGCCGTTGACAAAGGCCTCGAACATCGCCTTCGGGTACTTGAACTCGGTGACGCTGCCGTTTTCAAGGTAGTCCATGGCGTTGATGGCCTCGGTGCCCCAGTCGATGACCTCCTGGAAAATAAATGGCCGGGAGTCCAGCAGCGCGAGGGCTGCGCTGACCTCCCCGTGCGCGATGTGCTTGGCCGCGTCAAGCCGCAGACCGCTGACGCCGAGGCTCAGCAGGTCGTTCAGGTAGGCCGCGATTTTTGCCTGGACCACCGGGTTGGCGGTATCGAGGTCGGGCAGGGTGCCGAGGTTGCAGGTCTGGACCTCCCACAGGTCCTGGTAACTGGCGATGCTGTCGTTGCCGTGGCGTCCGCAATGGTGAAAGTCATCGTAGCCATAGGGAACCGGGTAATCGAATTCCCCGTAGACGGAACCCGCGACACCCGTGCCGCGGCCGATTTGGGCCATGTGATTGATGACCGCGTCGGCATAGACGTCCACGCCGGCGGCCTTGCAACGCCTGACCATGTCCGCGAATTCGGCACGCGTGCCGCCCCGGCTTGCAATCTGGTAGCTCACCGGTTGGTAGCGCGTCCACCATTGCGGTCCGGTGATGTGTTCCTGCGCCGGCGAAACCTGCACGGCTGCGTAGCCATGCGGCCCGAGAAACTTTTCACATTCGGCGGCAATATCCGGCCAGCGCCACTCGAACAGTTGTACGAATACATCACCGGGTGCGTGCCCGGCCTGCATCGGCACAGGCACCGGTTGGCCCTGCACAGTCGTTTCTTTTGTCCGCCCGGAACCTGCCTGCCCAGTGTCATCGGTGCAGGCAGCCAGCATCGAGGTGATCAGTACAGCATGACAAATTATCCTGAAGCTTTTCATGTGATCCTCACAGGCCGCGTTATTTTTCTGTCGGGTCATCGACCAGCAGCGTCGCCACGCCGGCGATGAGCAGCGATACGCCACCGAGCACCAGTGCAAAAATGGCCTGTCCGTCAAACAGGAATTTGACCATTAGTCCCAGGATACTGGCTGCCACCAACTGCGGTATGGTGATAAAGAAATTGAATATGCCCATGAACACGCCCATCCGGTTGGCCGGCAGGGAGCCGGACAGGATCGCGTAAGGCATCGACAGGATGGATGCCCAGGCGATACCCACACCGATCATCGGTATCCACAGCAGGGTGGGGTCCCTGATAAAGAAAAACGCAATGAGCCCGGCGCCGCCCAGCCACAGGTTGATCATGTGGGCGATCTTCTTGCCATAGCGTCTGGCAACGACGGGTATCGCAAATGCAGTCAACGCGGCAAAACCGTTCACCGCGGCAAACAGGATGCCGACCCAGTCGGCCCCCTGGTTGTAGAGCGCGGTGCTGGTATCGCTGGTGCCGTAGTGGTAGGCCGTCACAGCGCCGGTGCTGTAAATCCACATCGCAAACAGGGCAAACCACGAAAAGAACTGCACGACCGCGAGTTGCCGCATCGCTTTGGGCATGGCAAACAGGTCTTCCATGACCTCCAGGAAGCCGTTCTCGGACAGGTGTTTTTCCTTCAACCGGGCCGCCACGAATTGCAGCAGACCGAATACGGTAAAACCGAAACCCAGGACATAAAGCTCCTTGGCCAGGTCCAGCGCGAAGATCAACAGCGTTATGCCCAGGCCGCCAGCAAACCATACGCCGCCGCCTTTAAGGAATTGCAGCGGCGAGCGGTCGGCGATGATCGCCGTATCGATATGCAGTGACTCGGTGCGCGTACGGTCAAATTCCGCGAGCTTTTCGGGCGGGTACTCCCTGGTCGAGAACACCGTCCACATCACGGCGACGAAGTAAGCGCTGCCGCCGATGTAAAACGAATAGCGCACCGAGTCGGGTATGGCGCCGGCCTCGGCGATATTGCTGATACCCAGCCAGTTGGTCATCATCCACGGCATGGCCGAGGCGATCACGGCGCCGGTGCCGATAAAAAAGCTCTGCATGGCAAAGCCGCGGGTGCGCTGTTCATCGGGCAGCATGTCGCCGACAAAGGCACGGAAGGGTTCCATGGTGATATTGATCGAGGCGTCCATGATCCAGAGCATCAGCGCCGCCATCCACAGGAACGTGGAATTCGGCATGCCGAACAGGGCCAGCGATGCCAGGATGGCGCCACCGAGAAAATACGGACGGCGTCGGCCCAGCCGGTTCCAGGTGTGGTCGCTGAAATAACCGACGATCGGCTGCACCAGCAAGCCGGTCAACGGCGCCGCGATCCACAGGATCGGTATTTCATCCATGGATGCGCCCAGTGACTGGAAGATACGGCTGACGTTCGCGTTTTGCAGACCCCAGCCGATCTGGATCCCGAAAAATCCGAAACACATATTCCAGATCTGCCAGAAATTCAAGCGGGGTTTTGTTGTTGTCATTTTCAGTTCCTGTGCGCAGTGTTATGCGGTATTGATTGGCCCGCCTCTGTTGCCACGGCGGGCCCAATCGCCACGCAACCGCCCCACACCACGCGATGGCGCGTTCATCATAATTGAAAACCGGTGTGAAGATTGCTGATGAATACGTATGTATCACATAGCCAGGCTCGTCGCACTGGTTCGCCAGAGACAGTTTACTTAATTACTACAAACTGTCCCCTGATTCGATTCGGAAATCCAATTAAGTAAACTGTCCCCCTGATTCCCGCAATTAAGTAAACTGTCCCCTGATTCCCCTGATTCCGCAGGATCTACACCAATGTGGGATCGGCGCAAGTCCTGTTTTTTGAATAGGATAGGGAATGCGAGATTTCCTGCGCCAAAAAGCAGGGCGAATACCAGCATCAATAATCAATTGAGTTGCCAAAATTATGCAAAACGCCATTGAGTTTTTCGAATCCCAGCTCGACCCCGCAGAACTTGACGTGCTCAACACGCTGGATAGTCCCATTAAAATCCAGGCTTTTCTGAACACGATCTCTTACAGCGTAGATGCTTTCTACCGCTGTCCGCTGCGGGTACTGCGCGAACGGATTGGTCACTGCTTTGACGGTGCACTTTTTGCCGCTACCGCTCTGCGCCGCATCGGATATCCGCCGCTGATCCTCGAGATCATCCCCAACGCGCACGATGACGACCACCTTTTGGCAGTCTTCAAATTTCGCGGACACTGGGGCGCGGTAGGGCAGTCCAATTTTGCCAACCTGCGTTACCGCGATCCGGTCTACCGCAGCCTGCGGGAACTGGTGATGTCGTACTTCCCGTTCTATTTCAACATCACGGGTGAAATAACCATGCTGGGCTATCGCGCGCCGATCAACTTTTCTGTGTATGACAAGCTCGATTGGATGACCAGCGACGCGAACCTTGATTTCGTCGGCGACGATATGGCTCGTTACAAAACCTACCGCGTCGTTAGCGATGAAATGCTGCCCTTCATTGCTCCCGCGGACGCGCGCACCCTGGAATCCGCGTTAGTCGGTGTAAATATTGATGGATTGTTCAAGGTGGATTAGTCCTTTCCATTAGGCAGGGACCCCACGGAAGTTATGGGGTCAGAGACTGTAATAAAGGTTCATTTCGAAGGGATGCGGTCGGTTGCGAACCGCGACCACCTCCTTCATCTTTTCCTCTATCCAGCTATCGATCAGCTCGGCGTTGAACACGCCGCCTTCCATCAAGTAATCGTGATCGGCCTTCAGGGCTTCCAGCGCCTCTTCCAGCGAGGTTGGAATCGAAGCCAGTGTCGCTTGCTGCTCATCACTCCAGTTAAAAATATTGTCATCGAAGGGCCCGAAGCCGTTGCTTTCGTCCGGCATGATGCGGTTTCGTATCCCGTCCAGCCCGGCCATCAAAAGCGCGCTCATCGCGAGGTAATAATTGCAGGTGCCATCACTGGTGCGGAACTCGATACGCTTCGCATCTTCGCTGGTGGCGTACTTGGGTATGCGAATGGCGGCGCTGCGGTTGGCCAGGCCGAAGAACAGTTTGACCGGCGCCTCGAAACCCGGCAGCAAACGCTTGTAGGAGTTGGTGCTCGGGTTGGTAAAAGCCGTCAGTGAACGCCCGTGCTTCAGGATGCCGCCGATGAAACACAGGGCCTCGTCGGACAGGTCCGCGTAACCGCCTTTCCGGTAAAAAAGATTACGTCCGTCCTTGCGCAACTGGATATGGAAATGCATGCCGTTGCCGGGTTCGTCGTAGAGGGGCTTGGGCATGAACGTGGCAGTCAGGCCGTGTTTCAACGCACAGTTATGGATCGCGTCCTTGACGTACATCATCTTGTCGGTGATCAATTCGAATGGCAGTAATTCGGTCTCGATTTCCTGTTGTCCCGAAAGGCCCCCCTCGTGGTGGTGGTAGCGGATCGGGCAACCAAGGCCCTCTATCAGTTGCACCATGTCCTCGCGTACATGTGCATACTTGTCGAACGGTGTGTCGATGTGATAACCCTTGCGGTGCGCCACCGCCGTGCCATCGGCATCCAGGTAACCACCCGGCAGGTCGTCCTTGTTCTCGGCCGAGGTGAACCTGTAGCCGGCGCTGTACTTGCCGTTGTTGATGACGGCCTCGTTGAACAGGTAAAACTCGAACTCGGGCACCCACAGTGAATCGTCCGCGACGCCGCTGGCAATCATGTACTTATGGGCGCGGCGGGCTACGGTGCGGGGGTCCTTGTTGAACCCGCAGCGCGTGTCTGCATCACAGATATAACTCAGCATGCGCAGGGTTTTGAACGGGGTGAAGGGGTCGATGACCGCGGTCGTGGGATCGGGCAACAATACCATGTCGCCGGCTTCCACGGACTTCATACCCGGTATGCTGGAACCGTCAAACGGGATGCCGTGCTCGAACACATGGTCCAGGCGCCGTGACGGAAAACTGATGTGGTACCAGTTGCCGACCAGGTCCGCGTACTTCAGGTCAATCGTTGCGATTTCCTGCTCTGCGACCAGTTTTTTGACTTTCTCCGGGTTCATCTCAAGCCTCACACTACCCGACAACCATGCGTGTATCTGCGGGTGATTTTCAGGGGTTGAAAGTGTCGCTTAGAAAAGGGTCAGGTTCAACCAAATTATGCAATTTGTTGAACCTGACCCCTGCACACAGGCTTGCGCTACTACACGGATAAAAATGGTTGTTGGAGAACGTCCGTGCAGGATCGAAAATATTGGGAGGATTAAATGTGGCTATCTTACGGAACGTCTGGCTGGGTTCTCGTTTCCTGGCACCGATGATTCAAAGTAAATCTGCCCTTTCATCATGTGAAAACCGCTGTGAAGATCCCTGATGAATACGTATGTAGCGCGCGGATTTCAGACTGATACAGCGTTTGGCTTGCTACACTTGGCTGCCGGCTCCGGCGGATAACGATAACAGGCATCTGAATGCATCCAAATCAAAAGAATCTGAGCACTTCGTTCTTCGCGATCCTGAGTCTTCCGGCCACCGCCATGGGCTTTGCCCTGTCGGTGCAGATTTCGGCATTGAGCTGGATCCTGGCAAGCAAGTATGGTCTCGAGATTCACGATATCGGCCTGGTCTGGGCGGCGGGGCCGATCGCTGGCATATTCGGCCAGGTTCTGATCGGCGCGCTCAGCGACAGGGTGTGGTTCTGGAACGGCCGCCGGCGTCCATTCATCATCATCGGCGGCCTGATCGCCAGCCTGATGCTGCTGGCCCTGCCGAGTATCGATGTGATCTCCGCGGCGCTGGGTATAAAAGGCATCCTGGGTGTGGCGATCGTGGTCGTGCTGTCGCTCGATGTCGCCATCAACATAGGTTTCAATCCGACCCGCGCGATCATCGCGGACGTCACGCCGGAAGGCGACGACCGCACCCGCGGTTATACCTGGATGCAGACGGTTTCCGGCACGATCAGCGTCGGTGCTTACGCCATCGGTGCCGTCTTCGATAATATCGTGCTGATCTATACAGGTGCCGTGCTGGTATTGCTGTTCACCCTGTTGCCGCCGCTGCTGGTCGAGGAACCGAGGGAGATCGGCGCCGGCAAGCGGGTGACGGCTGAGAA
>JBFZEL010000569.1:0-6351 GCA_041306925.1 Lysobacterales bacterium | reverse complement strand
TTCTCCAGCAGGTTGACCTTGTAAATAGATACATTCGGTAGTGTAAGCAGCTTGCCATCGCTGCCTGTTGCTGCCACGCGCCTGGAGATTTCTTTATCCCGCGCATCATCATAAAAAACGCTGTTTCTCGGGTTCCTGACAAGTTCTTGATAGCCCCTGATCCGATAGGGCACATCGGCGTAAACGAAGACCTCACGCTCGAGATAAGCGCTCAATTTTCCGGGATGATAGCGATTTGAAAGCTCGATCAGCTTGAGCAGGTAATTGACCTGGTGATCACCCCAGTAGCCGATGTTGGACCAGGCGTGCCCGGGTTCGAGCAGTTCCCATTCGAAGCCGTCTTTGGTGATCCGGTAGGGGTTATAGCCGTCTGCCGTCGAGGCATTCACAAATTTAGTGACAAAACTCTCGATATATTCCGGATATGAGGCCGCCAGGGCTTCCCAGTTCTGGAAGATGTCTCGCCAGTTACCCTGGTAGTAGAGCTTGTCCGATCCGTCCTCATTCCTGATGTCGGTGGAAAACTGGTTCCAGGGACGGCTCGGATCGCCGTGGCGCCGACTGAAAATGAGCGGGAGATACTCGAGAACGAGGCGTTCCAAATCGGTATCACCACTTTCCCTGGCAAGGATCAAAACCGAATCCAGCGGGAGAGACCCGGCAGCGGCTTTGAGCAGGGTTGCAAATTTATCCTGGGCGGGCTTGTTCCAAACACCCACAAAACGCAGAAAGTCTTGCCGCGGGAAACGATATTCGTCGTAGAAGGTTCCGCCGCGCATGATATTGAAAAGCGTGTTGAAAAAGTGCCGGCCGGTGACCAGTTGATCAGATGATAACTGGCATCCGTCAGCGCAACCTACCAACTCCAATAAACGTTGTGAACCGGCCTCGACGTCGCTTTTTACCGTCAGTGGCGAAACATCATGGTCGATCGATTTTAGCAACGCAGTAACCGAACCCGGCACCTGGTTGAGGTCGGCCATCATGCACCAGTCTTTTTCTTCGCCGCGTGGCAGTGTGAAGGAAGACTGGATAAAAAATGCGCCACGTTTTCCGTGGCTGACGCTTTCAGGCGTCACTGTCGCCCCGGCACAGAATGCTTCAACCTGATCTTCCGCAAGCAACACGCAGGCATTTGCCATCCCCATGCTCCAGACCACCGTGGCCTTCAAAGCCTCGCTGGGCTCTGCGCGGTCCGTCAGGGTGGAACTCATGGTATAGACGGCCGCACACTGATCCTGGAAAGCCTCTGCCTGTTTGTAAGCATCAACCAGGGTGCTCAATTCGGTCTGCAACGAGCGGGTTACGCCGGCAGGCAGCAGGTTGCGCAGACCGTCCAGAACATTGATCTGCACATCTTCATCGCCGGTATTGGCGAGCGTGGCGTTCCTGACAAACCCGAACCGGTCGCTGGTTGACCAGCCATACGAAAATACCAGGCCAAGGCTGTGGTTAAACTCTTCAAAAATCAGCTTGTTGCCGGTCAGGTTCTTATACAGGTTGCGCTCCACAGCGTAAACACTGAGACCGTTTTCAAAAGGCTTCCAAAGAAAGGTTCTATTTCCCCTGCCTACCAGCAAGACCGTTTTTGGGCCGGTCGTTGAATGCGCATCGTGGATTTTGTCATCCGTGTAGTAGGGGAACAGGGCGTTATCGGAATTTCCCCGGCCACAGGTCAAGCCGCCGCTACTGGACAGGTACATCCAGTGGTCAGAACCGCTGACGACCGTGACGAAAAAGGCGGGCATGGTGTGATAATTGGTGATCTTATAGAACGTTTCACCATCACGAAAAACAAGTTCGCCGCTGCCACCTTGATTCGCCCGCCTGACCGGGGAATCACCCCAGTAAATCTCAGACACGGTTACTCGACCAGGAAAGGTATGTTGGCATGTCCCGCATGCTGCTGGCCGTCATAAACATATGCAAACAAACGGTAGGCACCGGGTTCCGCCGGGGCCCGCAGGACGATCGTGCCGGCGTCAGCACTGTCGATCAGGTCACTGATGGTTTCTGGTACTTGCTCTTCGTCACCGCCCTCCTGCGAAGCCTCGCTCTCACGTTGCACCTCCCAACGGTATTGCAGCTTATCGCCATCCGGATCGCTGGCCTGTAATTTGGCCTTATATGATTTCCCGGTTTTTAACACGATGTCCTTTGCCGATGTCCTCGAATCGAGCTGCATGGACTTGATCTGCGGCGAGCGGTTTTCAGGCCAGGCGCCGGTCCACAGGTAGTGCATGGTATCGATGGTTTCTGTTTCCGAACCGTCCGGCAGAAACATGCCGTACCAGGTTGGGGTGCGTTCCTGCTTCTGGCCCCACAGGAATACATATGAACCGATGATCTGGTCGGGATTGGAGGCAATGGCGACCTGGTAACTCTTCAGGTAATTCGCAGCTTTTTCGCTGCTGTTTTGCTCGACAGGCGCGCCCCACGCTGTTTTGCGGACTTCCCAGTGTCCAATGGAACCCCACTCGGTGACAAAGAAAGGTCGCTCGTAGCCGGTCTGCTTGATATAGCGTGGCAAATTGACGATATCGCCATACATCTGGATGCTGACAAAGTCCAGGTCCGGCGCCCGTGTTTCAATCAAACCAGCCAGCTCAGCACTAAACCCGGCGAGTGCTGTTGTGGTCGGGTGATTTTGGTCCAATTCGTGAATCATCTTCGATATGTCGTTGATCGCATCGAAGACCTTGGGGTTTTTAAAATACAGGTTGGGTTCGTTACCAATGATCCAGGCGAGCAGGGCGGGGTGATCCCTGTATTTCATCACCTCGTTACGCGCGTATTCCAGTTGTGCCGCCACCGCGCTTTCGTCGTCATAGTCAAAACCGTGCCGTTCACGGCCAATCTCGATACACAGGGCAACCGTGACCCCGTGCTTTTCTGCCTCATCGAGTATTTCGAGACCGGTGAACCTGGCATTGTCGGTGCGCCAGGTACGGATTGAATTGCCGCCATGCGAGGCAAACACACCAATATCGCTGAACTCAAGACCAGCGCCGTTGACCTTGTAAGGCTCACCTCCGCGAATGATTTGGAAGCGTCCATTTTCCTGTGTAATCTTTACCGGAATTGCATCGGCCAGAGCGTTGGTGCCATATGAAAAACCAAGTAACAAGTAAAAAGCAATAACCCAACGCTTTGCATAATTCATACTTTAGCCCCTTCTACTTATTGGTGACCAGGTCTGCTTCGAGTTGTTCCAGGCTCCGGCCTTTTGTTTCCGGCAGTATTCGCATAATAAAGAATAATCCGACGATGGCGAAGGAACCATAGATGAGAAACGTCAAGGCAGGGCCGAAGTTCTCAAGTTCCCATGGAAAGATCAGTTGGACGATAAAACTGACACTGGAGTTGATCAACCCGCAGAAGGAAATTGCGATACCCCTGAGCCGGTTCGGAAACAATTCTGAAAACAATACCCACATCACCGGTCCGAGCGAGATCCCGAATCCCATGACAAAGCTGAGGATACCGATCAGCACCAGTGTCGCATTCATGTCGATGAGTTCGCCACCGGGTCCATAAGTGGCCGTGGAAAAGCTGTACGCGAGTAGCAGCATGCTGGCGGCGATAATGGTCAAGCCGGCGGATAACAGCGGCCGACGCCCCAGTTTATCTATCAACATGATGGCGATGACCGTAGCCACAACATTGACGATACCCACCAGTACCGCCTGCATAAACGATGCATCGGTGCCGATTCCGGACTGTTCGAATATCATTGGTGCATAAAAGAATACCGAGTTGATCCCGGTGATCTGCTGCAGAACCGCCATCACGATTCCGATGGTCAAAACCAGGCGCATGGCGGGTAAAAACAGTTCCCTGAGTGAGCCCTTTTGAAGATGGGCCTCAGCAGCCAATGATGCCTTCACGGCCCGCAGGTCGTCTTCCGCCTCCCCCGGCCTGCTGACGCGTTTAAGGGTCGCGAGCGCCGGCCCGTCTTTTTCGTGCATGACCAGCCACCTTGGGCTTTCCGGCACGGTGTACAGGGCAAAGAAGTAGATGATCGCCGGCACTGCCTCGATACCCAGCATCCAGCGCCAGTTCCAGTTACCCAACTGCAGTGCCTGCGCCCAGGCGAGATCTGACTGACCCAGGCTGAGGATCAGGTAATTACTGAAGTAGGCGGCGGAAATACCGATGACGATGTTCAGCTGGTTGAAAGATACCATGCGGCCACGCACGTCCGCCGGCGCGATCTCGGCAATGTACATCGGTGCGATAATCAGGGCTGCCCCGACTCCAAGTCCGCCCAGCATGCGGGCGGTGACCAGCGTAATGTAATCCGGCGCAACCGCACATGCGAGCGCGGAAACAAAAAAAAGCATGGCGGCCGCCTTTAATACCGGAAGCCGGCCAAAACGGTCGCTGATCGGCCCGGCTGTCATCATGGCAAGGGTCGCGGTCAGCGTCAGCGAGGCAACCGCCCAGCCGATTTCAATTTTGCTCAACTCGAATTCGGGTCCGATAAATCCCACCACGCCGGAAATGACGGACGCGTCGAAACCCATCAGGAAGCCGCCCAGCGCGACGATAAGAGCGACCTTAACGGTATAGCGTGTGTTTGCATTCATGCTGTTTGCCTGCTTTTGACCGAAGCCCGCAACTCCAGGCTTGGTTTGAATTGATTCTGAATGTGAATGTTCCTTGCGCCGTACACGGTTTTCAGAACACAGTGGGCCGCCATGCGACCCATTTCATCGATCTGACAGCCAATCGACGAAAGTTTCGGGTTGAGGTAGCGGCTGAAAAAAACATTATCAAAACCGATGATCGAAATGTCATCGGGAATATGCAGGCCATGTTCATGCGCTTGATCCATGGCGCCTGCAGCCATCTCGTCGTTGGCACACACCAGGCCGGTAAAAGGCAGACCGGATCGCAACAGGCTGTCCATGCCTTGCCGCCCGCTGGCTTCTTCAAAATTCCCTTCAAATAGCATCCGCTCATCAAAATCCATACCAAACTCCCGCAGCGCTCTTTTATGTCCGGCCAGACGCCTGAACGAATCCATCTTCCAACGCGGTCCGGAGACATAGGCCACTTGTCTGTGGCCAAGTTCGAGCAGGGCTTTTGTTGCAATGTAACCACCATGTTCATTGTCCAGGCTGATGCAACGGTCGGCCAGTTCGGGTACGTAACGATTCAGCAGAACGATGGGACGGCTGCCCTGGTTCAGCTTGATGAGGTATTCGTCGGAAACGGAATAAACATGCAAAATCAACGCATCGCAACTGCTTCTCAGCAGAAACTCGATGCAATCTTCCTCCCTGGCCTTATCACTGTGACCGGCGGTAATGATGACGCGTTTCCCCGCTTCCCAAAGCACTGACTCTATGTTGCTCAGCATCACGCCAAAAAAAGGCCCGTATAGTTCGGGGATCAGGATACCCACGCTGTTGGAGCATTTTGAAGCCAGGGATTGCGCCATTGAGTTGGGTCTGAAACCAAGCTCCTCGATGGCGGTAAGGACCTTTTGCCGGGTCTTTTCGGTAACTTTACCGCTGTTGTTCATGACCCGGGATACCGTCGCCAGCGATACGCCTGCAAGCCTTGAAACTTCGTAAATTGTGGCCATAACGTCTGTCTGTCGAGAAGGAAATGTAAGCGGTTACATACTAGCTTTAAATGTACTGGATTGCCAAGCATAAGTTCCGCGGGTAAAAAAAACCCGCTACGGGAGCGGGTTTTTAAATTCAGTGCCTGAAGACAATTACTTGATCTTGGCTTCCTTGTACATCACGTGTTTGCGTACCACCGGATCGTATTTTTTCATCTCCATTTTTCCTGGAGTGTTCTTTTTGTTCTTGTCCGTGGTGTAGAAGTGACCTGTACCTTCACTGGATACCATGCGGATTTTATCTCTTGCTGATTTTGCCATGATCCAAACTCCCTAGAATTTTTCGCCGCGCGAACGCATATCGGACAAAACGGCATCAATGCCTTTTTTATCGATGATGCGTAAGCCCTTGCTGGAGATACGTAAACGAACCCAACGATTTTCACTTTCCACCCAAAAGCGATGGTGGTGGATGTTGGGCAAAAAGCGCCGCCTGGTCTTTGCATGTGAATGCGATACGTTGTTTCCGGAAATGGGGCCTTTACCGGTTACCTGACAAACTCTGGACATGGGATTATTCCGTTTCTGTACTATCAAAAAATGAGCCGCACTTTATACCGCAATACGCCGATATATGCAATTAAAATTCTTTACACAAGCGCCAATCATCCAAGTTGAATCACCCCTTTGAATCGCCCCCTGGAATCTCCCCCTAAAATCGCCAAGGGGCGACGAACTATAGCATTCCCCTTGAAGCCATGGACACCGGTGGGCCG
>JBFZEL010000568.1:0-2913 GCA_041306925.1 Lysobacterales bacterium | reverse complement strand
CGGCGACCACCGGTGCCAAGGACGATCCCAATACGGGTGAGAAGCTGGGTGTCGCGCTGTTGGTTTTTAGAGGGACCCCAGGCACTGCCAGTGGGACCATATCGCACTCCACCTTTGTCTCCAAGACCTTTGCCGCAACGCTCACGGCCAATCAACTAACCGAGCTCACCTTAACGCTCGATCGCGCGACGTCGGCGGCGGGGGGATCGCTGACTGCACGAACCTCGCTCGGCGCAATGACGCCGACGGTCGATCTCAATGAGCAGACCATGACCTTCGAGATCGAACTGGTGATCGTCGACGGTGATTCCCAGGCAATCACGGGGCTTACCGATGCGAATTTTGCCCTCAAGGTTTGTACGCCAGATCCGAGCAACGACAGGGTCGACTGCGTGCGCGGGACTGCCGCCACGTCCGATGCGGCTTATGCCCCTACGACAGTACCCCCTCAGGTTCTGACCGTTGTTCCAGGAGCTACGGCCGTTCCATATGCCGCCGCCCTAATGCTGGACCAGAGCGGCAGCATCTACGATTCCGACCCGACCGGCGCCAGGCTGTATTCCGCGAAAGCGTTCCTCGACGGGCTCGGCGTGGACGACCGGGTTCTGCTCTCCGCATTCGCCGATGGCAGCGCGTCAATCCCGACTCCCCCCCTCGCTGTATACGAGCCATTCAGGGACAAGACAACGGTCTCTGAACCGGTATCGTATTACGACACCCTCGACTCGCTCGCAACCCTCGTCGGCGGCGGGACGCCGCTCTATACGGCGCTCGACAGTTTGGTGGGGCAGGTGGCCGCCGATTCATCCCTGCCGTATGGAATTGCGAAATCCGTGGTCATCTTCACCGACGGTGACGCCACCAACTGTGGCGATACTGTCGAGTGCCGTACAGTTCGTCAGGCATCGATCGCCAATGCCAACACGGAGGGGATCCGGATCTTCACGATCGGCCTTACCAGCGGCGTGAACTTCGAGGCACTCGGCGAACTGGCCAACGGGACCGGTGGGGCTTTCCTCTTCGCAGACAGCGCTGAACAGCTGATCCCACTGTATGGCAGTGTTGGCAAACTCCTGAGCTTGAGCCTGCCGACCTACCGGCTTACTTGGACAGTTCAGGCCTCTTCCACCGGTGTTTTCAAGACTGGTAACGCGCTTCTCGGTCGGGTGGAGGTGAACGCCGGGACCAGCACATTCGACGTGCCGTTCATCGTCGGCATCCCCTGACAGGAGCCGCATAAGTTGCCGGCCACGACGCCCCGCTTAGACGGGGCGTTTGTTTTGCGCTATAGGTATATTTCGTACATCCTGCAGGGAAGGTCCGGGGATGGATTTGAGCTTGAGTGCACCGCTTGCGAGACGCGGAACGGGCACGCAGCGCTCATGACCCGCATCATGATGGCCAGGCATGGCGACGCTGGCTTGCAGCGCTCGCCTGCGCATTGGACCCGATTGGGTATGACTGTTTCTTGACTCTCGTCAATTTGAGGAGAACACCATGCTGGTGACTTTTACGACCGATGCCTATGCCGACATCACCATGTTTGGGGATGTCGCGCTTGCCATGCTGAGAATGATGGGACACAGCGCAACCGTGCCAGGCGCGATTCTTGCGGAAGATGTGCCTGACGCGCTGAGCCGCCTGACCGCCGCGATCGAGGCGGAAAAAGCCTCAGCACCGGTCGAGGACAAGGATTCGGATGAGCCGGTCGTCAGCATGGCTCATCGAGCCCTGCCTCTCATTAGTCTTCTTGCTGCCGCAGCGAAGACGAAATCCTACGTAATGTGGAAATGAAAATTTACCTGTTGGCAGCAATGCCATTCCCGCTATCAATACTGGCCAAAGTGCCCCGACTCGCCACGGGCTCGCTCCATCGTTGATCAGCCAGGAAGCAGGGTCTGGCGCCGACGGCAATAAGGGACTGCGCAAGATGAATTGGCAAGGACGGTTTACTCACAAGACACGCCGGACAGGGGCAATATTTCGTCTTGCAGTCAGAAAGTTTTTCCAGATCGACGGGACGGAATGGGCGGGAGCGTTCGCCTTCCATGCGTTTTTCTCGTTGTTTCCCTTGATGGTCCTGCTGGTCACCCTAGCCTCGGTTTTTATTGACCGGGACCGGGCGGTAACGGAGGTCATTGCTTACGTGGAAAGCCATGTTCCGATCAGTGGTGACATGCAAAGTTACATTTTTGACACTGTCGCCGGCGTGATCCAGGCGCGGGGGCAGGCGGGTGTGGTCGCATTTTTCATCCTGGTGTGGGTCACCCTCCAATGTTTCATCACCCTCGTCAGCGCGACCAACCGCGCCTGGGGCACCGCGAGATACAACTGGTGGCGGCTGCCGCTTAAAAGCCTGGTGTTGCTCGGGATCACGGCAGGTGCGGTGCTTTTTGGCATCGGGGTGCCAATGCTGGCGCAAATGGCGCGGGACTGGCTGTTCCCGATAAATGATTTTCGTTCCTGGGTCTATACCCTGGCGGGCTTCTTCATTCCCTTGCTGGTCGTTTTCACCGGCCTGAGCCTGTTTTACCGGCTGGCTCCCCGCCGGCCCACACGCTTGTCCGAAGTCTGGGTCGCCGCCCTGTGCGCCACGGTGCTCTTGCTGTTAGCCGAAAGTCTATTCGTGTTCTACCTGAAGAATTTCGCCACGTTGAACGCAGTCTATGGAGCGTTTGGCGGGATCATGGCATTGCTGCTGTGGATTTATCTTTCGGCGAGCATTTTCATCTTCGGTGCCTGCATGTGCGCAGCTCAGGCCGAAGAGAGTTCAGTGTCAGCGGAAACAGTTATGGCGCGCAGAACAAAAGGAGTTGCACCATGAATGCAACGACGCGGAATCGCGCCGCAGGCTTAATGGCCAATGATGTGCAGGGAACAGCAAACGCATAAACCCAGGGTGGGCACAGCAGA
>JBFZEL010000567.1:0-11308 GCA_041306925.1 Lysobacterales bacterium | reverse complement strand
GTGGCCGAGAGCCATGCCTGGTCGTTAATGGCGGTGGCCAGGTAGCGTTCGGCGAGGTAATCCAGCGGTTGCCCACCGGCGTTGACCTGGTAGCTGTGGCTGGTCAGCAAGGGCCAGAGCAACTCGCGTTCTTTGGAATTGTGGTCTACGCGCGGCGCCACGAGGTAGCGGCGGTGTGTCGTCTGCGCACCACCCGGCGCGGTAAAGGTAAATTCCAGCCACATGCTGTCCAGCGCCATGACCGGTTGCCCGTCTTCGCGGTCCATCAGGCCGCCGGTGACCGCGGTCATCTTGTCTCCCATGGTCTGGAAAATGCCGGCATTGGAACCCAGCGCCATCGGGTCAACCACCCGGCCCTTCAGGTCGAAGGCCATGGCGCCCGGCGCGGTCGCATCGTTGAACATGGGGACCAGGATTTGCGTGCCCGCGATGACGGCCGAAAGATCGCCCGCGTTATCCCGGTTGAGGCCGCTCGGTGAATTGCGGTAACGGATCGTCTGCGTATCCAGGTTGGCCACCGGACGGGTCCAGGGTGTCATGACCTGGTGGCTGACGACCTTGCCCGCCAGCCACTGTCCGACCCACGCCGAAATCGTCAGAAGGTGCTGATACGCCTCGGGCACGGAATCCTGGAAAAATTCCTCTGCCGTCGCACTTTCCGGCGGGGGACTGGAGGCGTATGCCGGGTGGGCATTCTGCCAGCCCTGCGCCGGGCCGTCCCGGTACTGCACCCAGAAGTATTGTTTGGCGGCGGGCAGCCACTTGTCCTGGACATCACTGGCCGCCATATCGACACCCGCATTCTGCAGGGAGGTTGTTAACGCATCCACCAGTTTGCCGGCGTCTGCCGCGAGCCTTGTATTCGACCACGCCACGGCTTGCGGCGCCTGGCCGGCCTGTTCACCGAAATTCGCGGCCAGGGTTTTCTGCAGGTAATCCAGCGAATTGCCCGGCTCGGCCTGGCGGGTGCCACGCAGCAGGCGCAGTGCGTCTGCATCCGTCAGCGTGCCGCGGGCGATGCGTGCATCCAAACCGGCCGTCTTCAGCAGGTTGGCGAGCAGAATAGCCTGGTCGAGACTGTTGCCGGCGCCGGCGCGCAGGGTACCGTCGACACCGCGCAGGGCGCCCGTATAGGGTTGGTAAACGATGGAGTCGCGCACGAAGCCGATCACGGCTTCTGCGTCGAAATCGAGGCTGTCAACCAGTGCGGCAGGCTCGAAGCGCGCGCGGTTGATATCGGCACGGGTCTTTTCCAGGGCAACGGTCAGGTTGTCGATGCTGTTTTGAATGGCGGCGTAGTCGATCAGAGCGGCGCCGATATCCGTACCGTCCGACTGGCTCAGCACGTCACTTGAAACAAGGCTGAAGCACAGGATCGCAAGTATGCCGGTGCCACGGAATTGGCGAATTTCGATTGGATTCTGCATGTTTGGTCTCCCGCCCGGATTTGATCTGTTCGTTGAAAAACAAGTATAGGTGACCCGCAAAAAAATGTCAGACCACCGTGCGCCCGGCGCCGTCCGGAAATACACGCCGTTCCGCACTGGGAAACTTCAATTTCTCGTCTATACTTTCAAGGATGCTGAGTGTGTGCGGAGAAGAACAGCAACTTCCGGATTTGCGCTCAAACATTCGCGGGATGCGCGGTTGACCAAATGCGTGGTTGGCCGTCATCCATCACTCATTCCATCAGGGAGAAAAGCATGCAGTTCGATTTTACAAAGACGTTGGCCTTGATCAAGGGTGGACTTCTCGACCACCAGAACACCTGGAACAACTACCTTGAAGATAGTCCCGGCTGGCAGCAGACCGCGCTGGTGCTGACCGGTCCGCTATTCCTTGCAAGTATCCTGATCTCGCTCATTTTTTCCAGGCTCACCGGCGGCTACGCCATGTATGCTTATCCGGGAAATTGGTTCACGGCGTTGCTCTACAGTCTGATCATGGGCGCGCTCGGCTTTGCGATTGTCGTACTGGTATTCAATTTCCTCGCCGGCACGTTCAAGGGCACGCCCAATTTCTCACGCGCGTTTGCGGCCGTATCGCTTGCGGTCATACCGGCATGGGTGTCCAGCGCGGTTGGCGGGTTGGTGCCTTACCTCGGAGGCCTGATTGCACTGGCCGGCGGCATATTGTCGCTGGTATTCCTGTACCGGATCATTCCGCTGGCACTGGGCGTGCCGGATGACAAGCGCACGGTCCATTTCGTGGTCTCGCTGGTGGCCGTGATCGTCATCAACATGATCATTGGCATGACGCTGGGTCTCGGCAGGGTCGGTGATCAGTACCAGAGTACCGGCTATTCCGCGCCCGATGATTCAACGCGCAAGAGCGCCAGTTCGGGGGTCATCGCTGAGGGCGTGCGCCAGGCCGAACTCATCGATGCCGCAAGTTCCGACCGCTTTGATCCACCCGCCGATGGCAAGCTCGATGAAGACCAGGTCGAGGACTATGTCTCGATCATGCGCAAGACCAAAGCGCTGCGTGATGAATACGCGCAGAAAATGGACAAGCTTGCGGCGGAAATGAAAGCCAAGGAGGAAGCGGGCGAGAGCCCTTCCATCGCGGACCTCGGCAAACTATACAGCGGCGCAGGCGGCCTGGTGAGCGCGAATAACGCCGAGATGGAAGTCGTCAAGACAGGCGGCGGCAACTGGGCTGAACACGAATGGGTCAAACAGCAACTCCGGACCGCCCACGTCCAGCAGGGCGAGGGCTCGGAAGCCAATGAACACAATTACAAGCTGTACAAAAAGTATGCAGACGAACTCAGTAACTGACCGGCGATGATTGACCGGCGAGATGGCATACGTTCTGCCAATCTCAAACATGCCTCACCCGGCCCGGCCATGATGTGTATATAGACCGCCTGACCGGGATGCCGTCAAAGCCACAGAAAGTCAAAGGAATCCAAACAGTGTGCACACCTGCATCACCTGGCCTTTGCATATTGATTTTGACCCTGGCGCTGCTTGGCGCCTGTTCAAAAGAACCACCCGGTGTGACCGCGCCAGCAGGCTCAACGGGCGCTGGCGACCGCCTGGTACAGGCCATGTCGACGGCCGAATACGCCAAGGCCTGTGAGCAGACGCCGGGCTGCACTGATGCCGCGAATCTCGCGCCACCCGTGAGCGAGAGCGTTTGGCGTGTCCAGGTTACCAGAGATGCCGGCGGCGCGATCCGTATCGGCCGCGTGGACCGTGTTGAAGTCGCCGTGGGCGACGGGGTTCCGGTCGGGCCGGCCTATGGTGAACACGCGCTGGTCGGTCTGGACAGGGATGGCGGAGTGGTTGACGGACAGGTCATCCGGTTTCCCGGCAGCATGCGTATCGAGGCACTGGAACCGCCTGGTTCCGAGAGCATCGACCTGGCGGACAAAAACGTGGATACGCTGGCCTACCTGCCGCTTTCACCCGCAATTGTCGCGCTGGCGGTGCAGGACCGCGAAGGCAAGGTTCTCGACCGCGTGGATGTCCCGGCCGGCGACAGTTCCACAGGGCTGGACCGTCTGATGAGGTTCATCGGCGTCTCCCAGGCTTGGGCGCTGACCCGGCCTTTCCAGGGCCTGCCACCGCACTGCTCGCATATCATCGTCCTGCAGGGCGAAGAGGACCGCGACCTCGCGGCAGGCAGCCAGTGGGAGTCGAGTGCACGGCTGGGCTGGCCGGGTCCGTACCAGCTCGCCGCCACGCAGGCCGCGCTCGCGCGTTTGACACCATTGCTGTGCCAGTCGATCGGGCGCATCGCCTTTGCCTACGTGCCGGACATCGGCAATACATTGGCCGCCGTCAACTCCTTCGGCGCCGGCGATACGCTGATGATCAACATTTCGACGCTGTTGTCGGAAGCGGAACTGGAATCGAAGCTCAGCCGCCGCCTGATGTTGCAGGCCACGATCGCTCACGAGGCCGGTCACGCGGCCGAAACCCTGCTAACGGTGGAGAGCTCGGGTAACGACAATCTGCTGGCGAACAATTACGCCGGCGCGTGGGGTTTTCCGGCCCGCACGCTGGCCAACAAGACCATCGAAAACGTGCGTCTCGAGGTGGGTATGGAAGCTGAGTGGCGGCGGATGCACGCATCGTTCGTCGCCGAGGGCTGGGCCAGGGATTATGGTGTGTTTCCTGAGGAGCGCGGCAACCCGCCCGCCTGGAACCCCAAAGACATTGCCGATGCCGGTTTCATTTCCTGGTATGCCTCGACCAACTGGGCGGAGGACATCGCCGATACCGTCGCACACGCGTACTACTCCAAAATCGTCGGTGACGCCTATGAGGCCAACGAGGTCGGTCATCTGCGCGGCGACCTTGGCTGTATCGAGATGAATGCATACGATCAGCAAAACCTGCCATCGAGACTGGCTGCACTTTACACCAAGTTGCAATTTCTGAAGGACCTCGGGCTCGTGCATCCCCAGGGAGTGAAAGAATGCACCGGCGAGAGCCTTGGTGTGCCGCGCGACGAACCGGGTTTCCACGTCTGGCAGGATGGTAGCAAGAAACGCAGCTTCCAGAACCAGCTTGCTGCACATATCGGCACAAGGGAAAACGGTGCGCCGGTATTCCAAATGGAAGGCAGCGGTCAGGCCGGGTTTGGCGACAAGACCTATCCGGCGAAAGTCAGACTCCGCCTCGACCTGGGCAACCGTTTCCAGGGTTTCGACAAGGTCTCTTGGCCGCGTGGTGTTTATCAACTCGGTCTCACCGGCGACAACAATTTCATAATCCGCCTCGATGGCGCGAAGGCAGGAAATTTCGATGCGATGGACGGTTACGTGCTGGTTGCCGAGTCTTCGGCCAAACGCATTGCCGGGTCCATCGCGCTGCAGCGCGTTTTCCGGCTTAACGCACCCTTGCCCGTGCCCGAGCGATACGACCCGCCGCTGGTTGTGCGGTTTTCGATGGACAAGTAGTCGTTTTCAGCACCGCAGGGTCAAGGAAACGGGTGATGCGGGTGGTATTAGTCGCGGATTTGAACTATAAGAACAGGCAATACAGGTAAGTAAAAAACACTTAATTGCAAAGGAGAAAACCATGAAGTCATTGAACGTCGCCGTGTTGACGGTATTTGCGGTATGTACACTGACTGCACCGTCGGTCTTCGCCGATGTCACGTGGCATCAGAATATTACCGTGAGCGCTTCGGGCATGATGTCGATGATGGGCTCCAACGGCACCATGACCACCACGGTCTCCGGCGAGCGTGCACGCACCGAAAACCACATGGAGTCAACTTCCAGCCTGATGAGAAAATTCGCCAAGAACATGAACACCGCAACCATCGTCCGGCTGGATGAAGAACTCATGCTCAACCTGGCGCCCGAAAAGAAGGAGTATTCACAAATCACCTTCGAGGAGATGCGTGCCCAGATGGAAAAAAGCATGCAGCAACTCGAAGAGATGTCGGAGCAGGACAGCCTGCCGGTCAGCGAGGAAGAATGCCAGTGGACACCACCTGAAATGGAGGTGAAGAACACCGGGGAGAAGCAGAAGTTCGCCGGCATCAAGGCGGAACAGACATTGATCACCGTCACCCAGACTTGCAATGTTCCGAACAGTGGCAAAAGCTGCGAGATGATCTGGAACCTGGAGTACTGGAATGCCGACAAAATACCCGGCGGCGATGAGGCCATGGCCTTTCAGAGGGGGATGGCACGCGCGATGGGCGGTGACGAGGCGCTCGGCGTGGCACAGACCTACGCGCGCGGGTTGATGGCCATGTTCAAGCAGGGCTGGGATGACGTATTGAAGGAAGGTGGAAAAATGGAGGGCTTTCCGGTCAAAACGGTGATGAGCCTGGAGATGGGCGGCGAAAATTGCACCACCGACTCCGGCCAGCCGATCGCCATGGACGACGTCTGGGGCCAGGCCGCCGATGCCGGCAAGGACGCCGCCATGTCCTCCGCATCGGGGCAGGCTGGCAGTGCCATTGGCAACGCTACGGCCAATTCCATGGGCAACAGTGTCGGCGGCTCAATTGCCGGTTCCGCGGTTGGCGCCGCCAGCAGGGAAATCGTCAGCGGCATGTTTAACAAACTCGGCAAGAAAAAAGCCAAACCTGAACCGGTTGAAGCGACGACGGCCGTCAGTGCATCGGATTCAGTGACGATTTTCGAAATCACCACAGAGTTGACCGGCATGGATAACAGGAACGCACCCGACAACCTGTTCGTCGTCCCGACCGGCTGGAAAAAGGTTGCCAACAACTGGTGATGCGCCGGCTGAGACCGCTAAACGGTCCTGAAACAGGCGGTCCGCAGGGTGGGCATGGGCTATGCTTGTGAAGCTTCGGCAGGCTACCCGTAACGATATTGACGGCATGCACAGGGTCCGGCTCGCGGTGCGTGAGAATGTACTCTCGTCGCCAACCCGGATTGCAGCGGCCGATTACCAGGCGTCGATCGAGGTCAAGGGCCGTGGCTGGGTTATCGACGGCGGTGGTGAAATCATCGCGTTTGCCATCGGCCACGAGACTGACGGCAACATCTGGGCGTTGTTTGTCGACCCCGCTCACGAGGGCTGCGGCTACGGCAGGCGGTTGCACGATATCATGGTTGACTGGTTACGCGGGCGTGGCATCGAGCAACTTTGGCTGACGACCGACCCGCACAGCCGCGCCGCCGGTTTTTACCGGGCGGCGGGCTGGCGCGACGCGGGTCTGGATGCCAATGGTGAGATGCGTTTTGTGCTCGGCGAGTTTCATGCACAATGAGGGCGATCGCTATACCCAGTACAGCATCAGTTTCCGGATGTATGGAGGCGAAGAGCCGGACGTGCAAGTATAGATCGACGGGTTTCGGTCAACGGGAGCTATGCCTCTTTCAACAGTGCTGGCATGACTGCGGTAACGGGCGAGATGTCCGTCCGCTGCGGCCAGTAATTCTTTTCCAACCCTGACACATGGAGTAGCTAATGAAAAAAAGTAACCATCGCATAACATTTCTGACCACACTCTCCAGCTTCCTGATTTCGACCTGTCCGCTGGCTTGGGCCGAGGACTGCGTGCCCGAAGGCACGAATGAGGAAAGGCCGCCGGTGGCAATACCCGACCTGTTCCCCGCGACCATCCCGCTACCGGAGGGTTACACCCTGATCAGTGCCACGGGCGGCCCGGCCGACGAATACAACCCGTACCCTTTCGCGATGCTTGAGTTTCTTGCCCCCATTGGCAAGGAAGCGTTGTTCAGCTACTACGAGCAAGCCCTTCCGGCGGCCGGTTACCGCATCGTCATGTGGGAAAAGGATGACGGTGCAACCGGTTTTCGTGTGCGCGGCGATGGCATCGACCAGGCAAGTTTTGCCATCAGTGATTACGATTGCCAGGGCTACGCGAATATCAGCGTCTCTTTACTGCCCTGAGCGGGTCCGGGCTCCGTGGCCCGGTTTCAATAATTTTTTTCAATGCACAGGGAGGTGGTCGTGACCATTTTGCATGTAAGGTATCAACTGGCGGCAGTGCTCCTGTGCGCCGCGACGTCAGTGGTGGCTTTCGCGGCGGGTCTGACCGCTGACGAGGGTGTTTGTCCCTTGCTCGACCCAGGTCTGGTAGTGAAACATTTTCCCGCAGGCGGCGACAACTTCAAGGTGCGCTATCGCGAAAAACCCTATGCCTCCTGTACTTTTACGTGGAAATCCGTGGCAAAAAAGACGATTAGCGTGGCTGGACAGATCATCGAATCTCCCGGTGAAGGCCGCCTGAGCGTGACCCGGGCCGCGGTCAGGTCGGCGCAACCGGACTGGCTGCGCGTGCTGAATCAATACGGCGAGGAGGACCTGCTGGAGGTGGAAGGAATCGGCGAGCGCGCTGTCTGGTCCTCACGGCGCAGCCAGCTGTCCGTGCAGGACGCAAAATACCTCGTGCAGGTCGCGGTCGAGGACCCGGATAAGCCCGATAACCTCACGCAAAACGCAATTGCCATCGCCGTTGAGTTGCTCGGACGGACCGAGTGAGCGTCATTGGCAACACGGATCCGGGACGAACACGCATGTAAAAAGCAGTATTGGTCTGCACCATCTATACTCGGATAGGTAGTCTGTATTTGGCTGTTTTCACTGCATTTGCAGTATGGCCTGGCCCGCCACTTTCGCGTTGGTAGTCCTGACCAGGCGGGTGGAAGTCAGCATCGACGAAAACTGGTCCGCGCTTCGCTTCCGGCGGACGGAATTTATCAGGATATTCAAAAGGGATACGTCACATGCGCTATCCGTCAACGGACGAGCGTGCGCGGTTGGCGGGAAACAGGCAGGCAAACCGCCATCAATTGTCATACGCACGGCAAAAGCCGAAAATGGGAGGATATGATCTCATGACTGATCTGAACAAGGCGATCGAAACACAACTGGCTAACATCGAAAAACGCACCGGCAGGACGCTCGCCGAACTGACCGTCATCGTCAGGGGCAGTGGCCTGGCAAAACACGGCGAACTCGTCAAGATGCTCAAGACCGATCTCGGCATGGGTCATGGTGACGCCAACACGGTGGTCCATTTCGCACTCAAGTCCGACGGCCAAAGTGCGGCCGAGGGCCAATCGACGGACCAGGTGCTCGATGGACTTTACACGGGCCCGAAGACAGCGCTGCGGCCCATCCATGACAAGCTGTTGCTGGCGATGCAGAAGTTCGGGGACTTTGAGGGGGCGCCGAAAAAGACCTATGTCAGTTACCGCCGCAAAAAGCAGTTCGCCATGATCGGGCCGGCGACCAGCGCGCGGGTCGAAGTGGGGCTCAACGTGAAAGGCCTGCAGGCCGGACCCGGCAAAAGGTTCGTGACCTTTCAGCAACCGGATTAAAGAGAGAATCGCGCATGGTTTCTGACCTCGACTTTGCCGGGTACGTGGTCGACCAGAGGACCTTCATCGGCAATGTCGTTGAAGTCCCCGCCTATCCGGGCGCCAAGGAAACATAGGCATTCAATTCAATTCCCACATGTTGATACAATCGCTTCCACCCAACCACGCTGGCAAATGCCCGAATCAATAACATGAAAATATCCAAACGTGAATTTCTTGCCCTGACCGGCGCATCCGCGGGCGCGCTCGCCGTTGGTGCCACTTTAACCGCGCAGGCTGAAACGGCCGCTGCGAAACTGGGCTCCATCGTTGGCGATGTCGTGCCCATCGGCGTGGAGGAACGTCTGGCCAGGGTGGCAAAGGCGCAGCGTCTGATGGCTGAAAATAACATCGATGCCATCCTCTTGGAACCGGGTGCCGCGATGCTCTATTTTGCCGGCGTCAGTTGGTGGCGCAGCGAGCGCCTGACCGCGGTGGTGATCCCGCGCGAAGGGGAAATCGCCATCGTCACGCCGTTTTTTGAAGAGCCGAGCGTGCGCGAGTCGATGACCTTCGGCAGCGACGTCCGCACCTGGAACGAACACGAAAACCCGTTCGAACGTGTCGCCGGCATCCTGAAGGACCGCAAGCTGAACGGTGGCAGGATCGGCCTGGAGGAAACGGTGCGGTACTTCGTCGTGGATGGCCTGCAAGCGGCCGCGCCCGGATTTGAAATCACCAGTGCGACACCGGTCACGCAGGGCTGCCGCATGTACAAATCGGCCGCCGAGATCGCGTTGATGAAAAAAGCCTCGGAAGTGACCCTGGTGGCATACCAGCATGTCTACCGGCAATTGCAGGCGGGCATGGAACCCGCTGACGTCAAGGCATTGATGGCGGCCGCCCAGGCCCGGCTCGGTGGAGTTGACAACTGGAACATGGCCCTGTTCGGTGTCGCGAGCGCCTATCCGCACGGTACCAGCCAGCCGCAGAAAATCGCCGAAGGGCAAATCGTGCTGATGGATTGCGGTTGCTCCGTCGAGGGTTACCAGTCGGATATTTCACGGACCTTCGTCTTCGGCGAGCCGAGCGCGAGGCAGCGGGAAGTGTGGGACACGGTGCGCAAGGGCCAGCAGATCGCGTTCGAGACGGCGCAGATCGGTGTCGCCGCCGGCGCGGTCGACGACGCCGTGCGCGCCTACTATGAATCCCTCGGCTGGGGGCCCGGTTACAAGGTACCCGGCCTGAGCCACCGCACCGGCCACGGCATCGGCATGGAAGGCCACGAGCGCGTCAACTTCGTGCACGGCGAAAAAACCCCGCTGGCGCCCGGTATGTGCTTCTCGAACGAACCGGGCCTGTATGATTTCAACGCCTTTGGCGTGCGTCTCGAGGACTGCCTGTACATGACCGAAACCGGCCCGGCGTGGTTTACCCGGCCGCCGGACAGTCTCGATGATCCGGTCGGACGGATGGGCTAACGATGCTCAGGAAAATCACCTGGGACGAGGTCCCATCCGAACAAGTGACACCGCAGATGCAGCGGAGAATCATTGCCGGTGAAAAACTGATGATCGCGAAAATGAAGTTCGTGGACGGGTTCCGCGTACCCCTGCATTCCCACGCAAATGAACAGATCACCGAGGTCATTTCCGGCACCATCCGTTTCTGGTTCGGTGAGAACCGGGAGCAGCAGATGGACCTCCACGCCGGCGAGATGGTCGTAATCCCTCCGAACCTGCCCCACGAGGCGCTGATGATCGGCGCCGTCCTGGAAATCGATCACTGGGCGCCGCCCCGGCAGGACTGGCTGGACGGCACCGATGACTACCTGAAAAAGTAAGGGCCATGCGCGCCGTCGTTTACGCAGCATTCCAGCAACTGCCTGCCATTCAAGCGGTCGCCGACCCGGCGCCGGATGACGATGGCGTGGTGCTGCGCGTCATGGCCGCGGGTCTTTGCCGCAGCGACTGGCACGGCTGGATGGGGCATGACCCCTCTATCAGGCTGCCGCATGTGCCGGGCCATGAAATGGCGGGCGTGGTCGTGGCGATCGGGAAAGATGTACGGAATTGGCGCGCCGGCGACCGTGTCACCGTGCCGTTCGTCGGCGGTTGCGGTCATTGCCCGCAATGCGTATCCGGCAACCACCAGGTCTGCGACGCGCAGTTCCAGCCCGGCTTCACGCACTGGGGGTGTTTCGCGGAATTGGTCGCCATCCAGCGCGCCGACATCAACCTGGTGCGTCTGCCGGATTCGCTGTCCTTCGAAGCCGCCGCCAGCCTCGGTTGCCGTTTTGTCACCTCCTTCCGGGCGGTCGTCGACCAGGGTAAGGTGCGCGCCGGGCAATGGCTGGCGGTGCATGGCTGCGGCGGCGTGGGGCTTTCCGCCGTCATGATCGGCAACGCGCTGGGTGCAAACGTGATCGCCATAGATATCGGTACGCGGCAGTTGGAGATGGCCCGGGAGTTGGGCGCCGTGGCCACACTCAACGCCCGGCAAACCGCTGATATCGCGCAGGCGGTAAAGGAAATCAGC
>JBFZEL010000566.1:0-2578 GCA_041306925.1 Lysobacterales bacterium | reverse complement strand
TGACGAACCCCATGCGGCATGCTACTAAATTTTCCTCACAAAGTTGCTAAACTACAAGCCCCGCAAAATTTTCGGAATGGAGAAGAGTAACCATGGCTGAAGAAACCAGCTATCGCATCGGCACCAAGGCCCTGCATGCCGGCCACCAACCTGACTGCGCCACCAATGCCCGGGCCGTACCCATTTACCAGACCAGTTCCTATGTCTTCAACTCCAGCGACCACGCCGCCCGCCTCTTCGCCCTCGAGGAGATGGGCAACATCTACACGCGGATCATGAATCCGACCACCGATGTCCTGGAAAAACGCCTTGCGGAAATGGACGGCGGCGTCGGCGCGCTGGCCTTTGCGTCCGGTTCGGCGGCGATCACCACAGCCATCCTCAACCTGGCCAAAGCCGGCGACAATATCATTTCCACCCAGTATCTCTACGGCGGCACCTACAACCTGTTTCACTACACCCTGGCCCGCTTCGGCATCGATGTGAAATTCGTCGACACCTCCAATCCTGCCAGCGTGGCCAAGGCGATCGATGCCAACACCAAGGCGGTCTTCATGGAGACGATCGGCAACCCGAAGAACAACGTCGACGATTTCGCCGCCATCGCCCGCATCGCCAAGGACAACGGCCTGCCGCTGGTGGTCGACAACACCGTGGCCACCCCGGTGTTGTTTCGCCCGCTTGAACATGGCGCCAACATCGTCTGCTATTCCCTGACCAAGTTCATCGGCGGACACGGCACCTCGATCGGTGGCGCGGTCGTCGATGGCGGCAATTTCGACTGGTCAAGCGGGCGCTTCCCGGAATTCACCACGCCCGACCCAAGCTACCACGGCCTGGTCTACCACCAGGCTCTCGGCGCCCTGGCCTACATCCTGAAAATGCGCGTCACCCTGCTGCGCGACATGGGCGCCTGCCTCTCACCGTTCAACGCCTTCCTCTTCCTGCAAGGGCTGGAAACCCTGCACGTGCGCATGCCGCGGCACTGCAGCAATGCCCTGACGGTGGCCAAATTCCTGGAGGGCCACCCGTGCGTGAGCTGGGTCAACTATCCCGGACTGGAGAGCCACCCGGACCACTCCCGGGCGAAGAAGTTCCTTCCTGGCGGGCAAGGCGCCATCCTCGGCTTCGGCATCAAGGGCGGCCGCGAGGCCGGGGCCAGGTTCATCGACGGCGTCCGGCTGTGCAGTCACCTGGCCAACATCGGCGACGCCAAGACCCTGGTGATCCACCCGGCGACCACCACTCACCAGCAGCTTTCCCCTGAAGAGCAGGTGGCCGCCGGCGTGAGCCCCGACTTCATCCGTGTTTCGGTCGGCATCGAGGACGTCGAGGACATTATCGCCGACCTCGATCAGGCGCTGCGGGCCAGTCAGCGCTAGCCGCGTCCTCCCCACCCGTGCAGCAAAAGCGGGCCGCAGCCGGCCCGCTTTTGTTTGCCCGCCGGCCGATCGCATGCTATTTTCAATTTTAGACTTTGATTGAGCCAATCCCCAGCAACCAGCAACCAGCAACCAGCAACCGGTTTTATGCGCAACTGGCTCGAATATCTGCCCTTCATCCTTGTCGCCAGGCTGGTGCGGGCCCTCCCCCGCCGCACGGCCCTGAACCTGGGGCGACGGCTCGGCCTGCTGTCCCGCTGGCTCATGCCGCGGCGCCGGCAACTTGCCCGCGACAATCTCGCCCTGGCGTTCCCGGAAAAACCGGACACGGAACGGGACGCCATGCTGGTGGAAATGTTCGGCCATCTCGGCGTCGGCTTCGCCGAGATGCTGCGTCTCGACCTGCTTCACAGTGCGGGAGATATAAAACGTGACTGCGACCTCCAAGGGGAGGAACATTTACGCAAGGCACTGGCCGAGGGGCGCGGCTGCATCCTGCTGACCGGCCACGTCGGTTTCTGGGAAGCGGGAAATTTCATATTTTCCGCCCTTGGCTATCCGATCGGGGTGGTTGCCAAACCAATGCGCAACCCGCTGATCGACAGCTACTTCCTGCGCATGCGCGAAACGGCCGGCGGCTACATCATCAACAGCCGCAAGGGGGCGCGGCGCATCCTCAAAGCCCTGCAGCAGAACCACCTGGTCGGCGTCCTGCTCGACCAGCATGCCGGTCGCCAGCAGGGCGTCCAGGTGCCGTTTTTCGGCAGACCGGCCTGGACTACCCCGATCATTGCCGAAATCGCCATGAAGTACCGAGTGCCGGTCGTGCCGGCCTTCGCCTGGTGGCTGCCGGATCACCGTTACAATCTGAGGATTTATCCGCTGTTTCACCTTGAAGGGGAAGCAACCCCGGAACGGATTACCGAGAACACCGCGTTGCTGACCCGCCATATCGAGGAAGCGGTGCGACGGGATCCAGCCCAGTGGTTCTGGGTGCACCGGCGCTGGCGGGAGTGAAACGGTTGCCGGTTACTGGTTGTTGGTTACTGGCAACTGCAAATCCAGACATCAAGATGAACAGCAACGAGCAGCCAACTACCAGCAACGAGTAACCAGCTACCAGCAACCGATGTTTACCGACCCCTTCCATATCGTGCTGGTCGAGCCGGAGATCCCGCCGAACACCGGCAATATCG
>JBFZEL010000565.1:0-3250 GCA_041306925.1 Lysobacterales bacterium | reverse complement strand
ATCTCGCCCGCACGGTTTGCCGGCGCGCGGAACGTCTGCTGGTGTCGCTGGCAAAGGTCGAAAACATCAACGAAACCAGCCTGCGTTATCTGAACCGCCTGTCGGACCTGCTGTTTGTGATTGCCAGGGTCCTGGCCCGCGCCAACGGCGGCCAGGAGGTTATCTGGATACACGGCGACAAACGCGGGTAAGCGGATCGGCCCTGATCCGGTCTGCTGTCCGCCAGCAGCGAATCGACCTGCCAAGGCATTAACATCTGACCTACAAGAGGTACAAAAATGGATCACCCGACACTGATTGTTCTATTCGCGCTGCTGCAGTATGTGCTCTTCACCGCTCGCGTCGGACTGGCGCGCGGGAAATACAATGTCAATGCGCCCGCATGTGAGGGCGATGAAAACTTCAACCGTTTGTTCAGGGTGCAGCAAAACACCCTGGAACAATTGATAGTTTTCATTCCGGCAAGCTACGCCTTCTCATACTACCTGAGCGAACTATGGGTCCTGATACCGGGCATGGTTTTCATATTGGGGCGGTATATCTATTCGTTAGAATACCTGAAAGACCCAAAGACCCGCACACCGGGTATGGCCCTGACGCTGCTGGCAAATGTCGTGCTGGTACTGGGCGCGCTCTTCGGTGTGTTGAAGGTGATGTTTTTCAGCTAACCCAGTTGCGGGAAATGAAAGTCGGCGCCCTTGCGGATACCGGTGTGCCAACGCTGGGTCACGGCCTTGACCCGGGTATAAAAGCGCACGCCTTCCGGCCCGTAAACGTGGTGGTCGCCAAACAGCGACTGTTTCCAGCCGCCGAAACTGTGGAATGCCATCGGCACCGGGATCGGGATATTCACACCGACCATGCCGACCTGTATGTGTTGCACGAAGTTGCGTGCCGCATCACCGTCACGGGTGAATATGGAGACGCCATTGCCGTAGACGTGCGCGTTGACCAGGTCAACGGCTTCGTCATAGCTGGCCACCCGGACCACGCACAGCACCGGGCCGAATATCTCTTCCCGGTAGATCCGCATGTCCGCTTTGACGTGATCGAACAGGCAACCACCGATAAAAAACCCATCCGGTGCATCGGCATGTCTGAAGTCGCGCCCGTCAACGACAAGCTCGGCGCCCTCTTCCACACCCAGGCTGACATAACCGGCAACCCTGGCGTGGTGTGCGCCGGTAATCAGCGGACCCATTTCGGCGCCGGCCACGTTGCCGGGCTGGATGGATAGTGCCTGCACCCTTGGCTGCAACGCCGCCACCAGCGCATCGGCCGTTGCATCACCGACCACGACCGCCACCGAAATCGCCATGCAGCGTTCGCCCGCCGAACCGTAAGCCGAACCCATAAGGGCGTCGAGGACGGCATCGAGTGGCGCATCCGGCATGACGACCATGTGGTTCTTGGCGCCGCCCAACGCCTGCACGCGCTTGCCGTTTGCCGAACCGACCTCAAAGATCTTTTTCGCGATCGGCGTGGAACCGACAAAACTGACCGCCGCGATACCCGGATGCGCGAGGATGGCATCCACGACTTCACGATCACCGTGGACGACGTTGAACACGCCATCCGGCACACCTGCCTGTTTGATCAGGTCAGCCAGTAGCAAGGATGCACCCGGGTCGCGTTCCGAGGGTTTGAGCACGAAGGTATTACCGCAAACCAGCGCCATCGGGAACATCCACAACGGCACCATGGCGGGGAAATTGAACGGCGTGATACCGGCGACCACACCGAGTGGTTGCCTGAACGAATACGCATCCACGTCGACACCGATGTTTTCGGTGAATTCGCCTTTCAGCAATTGCGGCGCACCGCAGGCAAACTCGACGACCTCGAGGCCGCGCGTGACCTCGCCGAGGGCATCGTCACGCACCTTGCCGTGTTCGGACGTCAGCAGCGCCGCCAGTTCATCCCGGTGGTCTTCGATCAGGTTCTTCAGACGGAACATGCAGCGCGCCCGGCGCAGCGCGGGCAGCGCGGCCCAGGCGGGAAAAGCCGCGGCGGCCGCCTTAACCGCAAGATCGAGTTCCGCCGCATTGGCCAGCGGCACCTGCTTCTGTACCTTGCCGGTGGCCGGATCAAAGACATCACCGTAACGGCCGCTGGCGCCTTCGGTCATCCTGCCATCGATGTAATGTGTCAGTTTTTTCATGCCGCGTGTGCCCGCAAAACCTTTCTGAGGGTTTCAACCGCGTGCCGGATGTGGTCTTCCTCGATTATCAGCGGCGGGCTGAAGGCGATGGTATCGCCGGTCACCCTGACCATGACACCCGCTTCAAAACATTTCTGAATGATTTCGGCCCCGCGCGCACCGGGCTGACCCTGGATGGGCAGGAATTCAACCGCGCCCATCAGGCCGCAGTTGCGTATGTCGATGACGTTTGGTTCGCCCTTCAATGAATGCAGGGCATCTTCCAATACCGGCGCCATGGCGGCAGCACGCCGGAACAGACCCTCGCTGGCATATACCTTTTGGGTCGCCTTGCAGGCCGCGACCGCAAGCGGATGGGCCGAGTAGGTGTAACCATGGAACAGTTCAATCGCACCCCCCGGCTTGGCCATGAACTCGTTGTAGATGTCATCACGCACAAACACGGCGCCCATCGGCACCGTGCCGCTGGTGAGACCCTTGGCGGTGGTCATGATATCCGGTTTTACGTCAAAGGCCTGGGCCGCGAAATTGTCGCCCAGTCGCCCGAATCCCGTGATCACCTCGTCGAAAATCAGCAGGATATCGTGCCTGGTGCAGATTTCCCGCAGACGTTTCAGGTAACCTTTTGGTGGCAGCAGGACACCGGCTGAGCCCGCTATCGGTTCAACGATCACCGCGGCCACGTTGCCTGGGTCATGCAGGGTCAGGATGCCCTCGAGCGCATCGGCCAGTTCGACGCCATGCTCAGGCAGACCACGGGAAAAGGCATTGCGGTCCGGCAGATGGGTATGCGGCAGGTGGTCGACACCCGGGATCATGGAATTTGAAAACTGTTTGCGGTTGTTGGGTATGCCGCCAACGGAAATGCCGCCGAAGCCGACACCGTGATAGCCACGCTCCCGCCCGATGAGCCGCGTGCGGGTGCCTTCGCCGCGGACCCGGTGATAGGCCAGCGCGATTTTCAGCGCCGTGTCGACCGATTCCGAGCCGGAGTTCGTGAAAAATACGTGATCGAGCCCCTGGGGCAACAGCCGGACCACGTCATTCGCAAGCTGGAAGGCGCCTGGATGACCCATCTGGAAAGGCGGT
>JBFZEL010000564.1:0-3819 GCA_041306925.1 Lysobacterales bacterium | reverse complement strand
GGAATGCTTTCATCGGCACCGGTTTTTCCGACCCGGAAACCCGCTCATGGATTGGCAATATCCACATCGCACACTGGAAAAACCCGGCATGATGGACTGGACAATTCTCTGGTGGGTTGTGGCCGCCCTGATCGTGATCATTGGTCTGATCGGCACGGTCGCGCCGGCCTTGCCCGGTGTTCCACTGATTCTCGCCGGTCTGGTGCTGGCCGCCTGGAGCACCGGTTTCGAACCGGTCGGCTGGGGCACGCTCGGCATACTGGCAGCGCTCACCGTGCTGGCCGTGATCATCGATGTCCTGTCTGCCGCCTTCGGCGCCAAACGGCAGGGTGCCTCTCCAAGGGCCTTCTGGGGCGCCACGCTGGGCGCGGTTGTCGGCATGTTCTTCGGCCTGGCGGGTATTCTCCTCGGGCCTTTCATCGGTGCGGTAGCGGCCGAACTGGCTGCCGGCAGCGGTGCGCGACAGGCAGGCCGTTCGGGTTACGGCGTGTGGATCGGACTGGTGCTGGGCACCGCGGCAAAACTGGCGATCGCCTTCCTGATGCTGGGTATATTCCTGACCAAGTATATATTCAGCTAGCGGATTCATCCGGCGTGGGAGGCGGCGCTGCTCCTGCGGTCAATTGATTGCCCGGTGCGTTTTGAGCGGTGCAATGTTCGGGCTAGAGAACACACTTGCGGGCCTCCGCCAGCGTCGCCGCATTCAGGACACAATTTTTTTGCGCCAGCCTCTGTTCGCGCAGTGCAACACTCTGCTTTGCCAGGGCATTGTGTTCTTCCGCTGTTGCCTTGCAGTCCTTCATCATTGCGTCGTACTTGGATTCGCAGACAAAGCCTTCGCTCGCATCACAGGGGAACTGGTCGAAGCAGAGCGCGTTGGTGTCCACGCACCTGGCGGATGCGGGACAAACCGTGTCACCGGCATCGAGACAGGAAATTTTTGAACCTTCCGGACAGGTAAAATCACATTGCGCGCCAGTCCAGACCAATGCGAGCGCCACGCAGCAGATCAGTCGTTTCATGATGAAGTCCCGTTAAATATTTTCTCCCAAGCATACCCGCAAGCGGTGCGGGTGTCTCGTGATCCAAACCGCCGCGGCGTTATCGGCCACGTCATGCATTCGCACAAGCATTCGCATCTGTTCCCCTGGCTGAGTAGAATGGCCGCCTTGTGTGTTTGCTCTGGGTGACAATAGTCAGATCAGGCAGCTGCACCATTCCAGCAAAGGACAGGATTCAATGAGATTACCGGTGATCACAGGCTTCGGGGGGATCAACCCCGCCGGGCGTCTATCCTTTCATCACGGCTACAAACGCATGGTGATCGATAAAATGAGCGCGGCCGAGCAGGACAGCACCTTCCGCAGCCTCGCCGGACTGATGGGTGTCGATAATCCCGATCATCCACAGAGCCGCGACTACATGCGAAAAAACACGCTGATCCGCCGCATCGATGTTTTCGACCCCGCCAGGGTGTTCATACAAAGCGCCGCCAGGCTAAGATCAGCCGAGGACGGCAAGCCACTGGTGTTCGTGCTGAACAAACGGCAACTGCCGGGTTCCATTCCACCGGGCTGGCACCTCGATTCGATCGACGACAACAACGTGCGGGTATCGGTGCAGGAAGTTGACGCCTTGTTCCCGGACTACCGAGTTTCCCGGGTCAGCAGCGCCGGCATGTTGCCCAAGGGCTTCAATCCCGGTGCGTTGTACCAGTCGCGCAACCACCCCCGGGGTTTGCAACTGGCCATCTACGGCGCTTCGGACGCCTTGCGCTCCACCGGCATTTCCATCGAGCGCTTCAAGCAGGTCGTGCCGCCCGACCAGATCGCCGTTTACTCCGCCAGCGCCATGGGCCAGTTGGACAACGAGGGTTACGGTGGCCTGTTCCAGAACCCGATGTGCGGCAAACGGCCGTCGTCGAAGAACGTGCCGCTGGGCCTGTGCGAAATGCCCGGCGACTTCGTCAACGCCTACGTATTTGGTTCGGTCGGCGGTACCGGTGGCATGGTCGGCGCCTGCGCCACCTACCTGTACAACGTCCGCCACGCGGTCGAGGAGATCAAGAGTGGCCGCAAACGCCTGATCATCGTCGGCAATTCCGAGGCGCCGGTGGTGCCGGAGGTCATCGAGGGTTACCGCACCATGGGCGCGCTCGCCGAGGACGAACAACTGATGGCGCTGGATAACAGCGATGCGCCGGATTACCGGCGCGCCTGCCGGCCGTTTTCGAGCAACACCGGGTTCACCGTGTCCGAAGCGGCCGTCTACACCGTGATCATGGATGACGAACTCGCGCTCGAACTGGGCGCGCGTATCCTGGGCGCGGTGGGTGGCGTTTACGTCAATGCCGACGGTTACAAGAAATCCATCCCCGGCCCCGGTATCGGCAATTACCTGACGGTCGGCAAATCCATGGCGATGGCGCGCGCGATGCTGGGTGAAAAAGGCCTGCGCGAGCGCACCCAGATGTACGCCCACGGCACCGGCACACCGCAAAACCGGGTGACCGAATCCCACGTTATCAACGAAATGGCCAGGGCTTTTGGTGTCGAGCGCTGGCCGGTATGCGCGGTCAAGGCCTACGTCGGTCACTCGCTGGGACCGGCGGGCGGTGACCAGCTGGCGGCGGTCATGGGTACCTGGGAACACGGCTGGATGCCGGGTATCACCACCGTCGATCACATCGCCGACGATGTGCATGCCACCAACCTGCAATTCCCGTTGCAACACCTGTATATCGACCCAAACGAACAGGATGGCGCATTCATCAATTCAAAAGGGTTTGGCGGCAACAATGCGACCGGCTTTTTTATCTCGCCGCGTTTTACGCAAAAAATGCTGAGCCGGCGTTGGGGTGAAAAGCACATGCAGGCCTGGCGCAAGCGCAACGAGGACGTGGCCGCCGTGGCCGCCGATTATGACGGGCGGGCCGATGGCGGTGATTTCCCACCCATTTACCAGTTGGGCGACGCGGTGGTGAGAACTGACGACCTTTCAATCAGTTCGAGCGAGATACGCATTCCAGGTTTTGACATGGCCGTTGATCTGGATCTTGCCAACCCCTATGAAGACATGACCGGGCTAATGCGCTAGTGGGCTAGCGATTGCCCGATAGTGAAAGCCTGCGGGTGGGCAACTCTGCCTCCTGGGTATGAATCCTTGCGGCAGGCGCCGGACCCCTTGCCCAGTCACCGCCGTTCAACGCTTTCTCTTCCTGCACAATACGTTGGTAGATCTCTTCGCGATGGACCTTGACGTCGGCCGGCGCCTCGATACCAATGCGAACCTGGTTGCCTTTGATTGACAGTATTGTGACTGTCACGTTTTCGCCGATGATCAGTTTCTCATCGGTCCGTCTTGAAAGTACTAACATGCTATGCCCCTTCCCTGGTGGCCGTCCTGGCGGACCGCCTGTTCCCTGTCAATTGATGTTATACATCACGCAGAGATCAACATCAGCTGTTTGATTTGACAGTATTCAATATGAACCGGAGTAGAAGAGGCCAATCCAGGTTGGTACCGTGACGCGCCGTCCAACCTGGCGATCTGGTTCCGTGCGGCATGCGCTTCCCATATACTCACCATCAGCATCCGGCCGTGATAAAGAAAAACCAATGATCAGATTCTTCAGAAGTTTGAGAAAGCGCTTGCTGACTGAAAGCAGGGTCGGTCAATACCCCCTCAACACCATTGGCGAAATTGCCCTTGTGGTTATTTGCATATTGCATGGCTCAGGCTTGTCGGCGGCTCCGCTGTTCGTGGATAACCATGGCTTCGTGCTGGGGGAATTGAACCGGGTAGACCTCATCGGCATCA
>JBFZEL010000563.1:0-5458 GCA_041306925.1 Lysobacterales bacterium | reverse complement strand
TCCTCGTAATTGAGCACGATCTGCAGGGCCAGGCGCGCACCGCCCGGCCAACGCGGGTCGGGAGGCCTGGGGCCGTAACCGCGCAGATCCCTCGGATAGTCAGTGTTCATTGGATCATCTTTACCCGGTTTATCATGCAAATCCAAAAGACCTGTCCGAGCACCTGCAAGCAGTCAAAGCGGCACACCTAAACTGATATACTTTTACCCGGCAGTTCAAGTATAACTGATAGTCGGCAACAGACGCGGGGAGAACCGGAGCGACCATGGGACGTTTAACGACACATGTACTGGATATCGCCAACGGCCGTCCTGGAGCCGCCATCCGGATCGACCTTTTCCGCGTCGGGCAGGCCGCGCCATTGACCACCGTGATGACCAATGCCGATGGCCGTTGCGACGCGCCGCTGCTGGCCGGTGAGGGTTTCATGGTCGGCAGCTACGAACTTGTATTCCATGCCGGTGAATATTTCGCTGCGAACGGCCAGCCGGACGGTGACCACCGCTTCCTCGACCAGGTTGTGATCCGCTTCGGCATCAATGACGCGGACCAGCACTACCACGTGCCGTTGCTGCTTTCCCCTTACGGTTACAGCACCTATCGCGGCAGTTGAGGGGCAGGACCGGAACCGATGCGTGATACCGTTCGTTTCTTGCTGGCAGGCCGGATCGAGGCGATTCAAAACTGCGACCCGACCCGCACCGTGCTCGAATTTCTACGCGAGGACAAGGCTTTGAAGGGCACCAAGGAAGGCTGTGCGGAGGGTGATTGCGGCGCCTGCACAGTGGTCCTCGGTGAACTGCACCACGGCGGCATCCGCTACCGTGCGGTCAATTCCTGTATCCAGTTGCTTGCCACCCTCGACGGCAAGCAGCTGCTGACGGTCGAGGATCTCGGGCGGGATGCGCAACACGCCGGCAACGAACTGCACGCCGTCCAGCAGGCCATGTTGGAACAGCATGGTTCACAGTGCGGTTTCTGCACACCCGGCTTTGTCATGTCCCTGTTCGCAATGTTTCACGAAGACCCGGAACACGCGGTGGAGCGCGCCACGATCGATCTCGGTCTGGCCGGCAACCTGTGCCGCTGCACCGGCTACGCCCCCATCGTGCGTGCCGCCGAACAGGCCCTGACGGCCCAGCGCAGTGACCGCTTCACGGCGCAGGAGGCCGGGACGGCGGACAGGTTGAAGTCAATCCAAAGCAGTGCTGCGCTGGCGCTCAACGACGCCGGGCGATGGTTTTACGCGCCGCGCACCGTGGCCGAACTTTGCGAGTTGCGTGCAGCGCACCCACAGGCTGTACTGGTCGCCGGCGCCACCGACGTGGGTCTCAAGGTGACCAAGCAGAACCTCAGGCCCGGCACCGTCATTTACCTCGGCTGTATCGATGAACTGCAACAGATTGGCGACCAGATTGGCGACGACGGGCAATATCTTTCGATCGGCGCCGCCGTGACCTATACCGATGCCACCGGCGCCATCGCGGCCCGCTACCCGGCCTTCCTGACATTGATCCGGCGTATCGGTGGCGCCCAGGTGCGCAACGCGGGCACCATCGGCGGCAACATCGCCAATGGCTCGCCGATCGGTGACATGCCGCCCGGCCTGATTGCCGCCGGCGCAAAACTGGTACTGCAAAGCGCCAGCGGACAGCGCTGCATCGATCTCGAGGACTATTTCATCAGCTACGGCAAGCAGGACCTGCGTGCCGGTGAATGGGTCGCGCGGATACTTTTGCCGCTGCCCCCGCCCAACCAGCTATTTTCCATCTACAAGGTTTCCAAGCGTTTTGAGCAGGACATTTCTGCGGTGTGCGGCGCCTTCGCGATCGAACTCGAAGATACGCGGATCAAGTCGGCAAGAATCTGTTTTGGCGGCATGGCGGAAACCCCAAAACGCGCCATGCACTGCGAACGGGCGCTGTCGGGGAAAACCTGGGATGCGCAGACCATCAACCGGGCCATGCATGCGCTGACGGAGGATTACACACCGCTGACGGACATGCGCGCCAGCGCCGCCTACCGCATGCGTGTCGCGCAAAACCTGCTGCAGCGGTTTTTCCTCGAACACACCGGCACAACCTACCCCGTCAGGCTCACTGAGCGTTATGCCGCCCGCAGCCCGGCCGGGTCCGCGGCGGGGGATGTTGCCGGTGAATGATCCCGGACACAACGCGAACCCGCGACGCAAGCTCCACAGCGTCCATTCCGCCATCGCGCACGACAGTGCGCGCAAGCACGTTGCAGGCACCGCGCTTTACGTCGATGACATCCCTGAACCCGCCGGACTGCTGCATTGTTATTTCGGTGTCAGCCAATACGCCCACGCACGTGTTCTCGGCATGGACCTGTCCGCGGTCGAGAGCTACCCCGGCGTGATCAGGACCCTGACCGCGGCCGACATTCCCGGGGTCAACGAGATCAGCCCGGTGCACAAATTTGACGAACCTGTGCTGGCGCAGGACCTGGTCCAGTTTGCCGGGCAGCCCCTGTTCGCGGTGCTCGCACAAAGCCGCGCGATCGCCAGGCGGGCGGTTGAACTGGCACGGATCGAATACGAAGAACTGCCAGCCATCCTCGACATCGAGACCGCGTTGGCAGAAAAGTCGTTCGTGCTCGAACCACGACTTTTGCAACGGGGTGACCCGCAAACAGCACTTGCGGCAGCCCCCTGCCGCCTGCAGGGCGAGATCCGCACCGGCTCCCAGGACCACTTTTACCTCGAAGGCCAGGTCTCCATGGCCCTGCCGCAGGAGGACGGGGGCATGCTGATCCTGACCTCCTCCCAGCACCCGACCGAGGTCCAGCACCTCGTTGCACGTGCGCTCGGCAAACCGATGAACGCGGTGACGGTCGAGGTGCGCCGCATGGGTGGCGGGTTTGGCGGCAAGGAGACCCAGGCGGCCCAGTGGGCCATCATCGCGGCGGTCATGGCGGACCTGAGCGGCCATCCGGTCAAGCTGCGTCTCGACCGCGATGACGACATGCGCTCAACCGGCAAACGCCACGACTTCCTGATCCGCTACGACGTGGGTTTCGACAGCGAAGGACGTATCCTCGGCCTCGAATTCACCCACGCGCTGCGTTGTGGCATATCCGCTGACCTGTCCGGGCCGATCGCCGACCGCGCGATGTTCCACAGCGACAACGCCTATTACCTGCCCCACGTCAGCATCGCCTCCTACCGCTGCAAGACCCATACCGTGTCGAACACGGCGTTCCGGGGTTTTGGCGGACCGCAGGGCATGGTGGGTATCGAACGCGTCATCGATGCGATCGCGATGAACCTGGGCAAGGACCCGCTCAGCGTGCGCAAGATCAACCTGTATGGCAAACACGAGCGCAATATCACCCCCTACGGGATGCAGGTCACCGACAATGTGCTCGAACCGCTGATCACGGAACTGGAGGCCCTGTCGGGCTACGCCGCGAGACGGCGCGCGATCGCAGAATTCAACCTGCACAGCCCGGTCATCCGCCGCGGCATCGCGCTGACGCCGGCCAAATTCGGTATTTCCGTCACCACCACCTTCCTGAACCAGGCCGCGGCGCTGGTGCACGTCTACAAGGACGGCAGCGTCCACCTGAACCACGGCGGCACCGAGATGGGCCAGGGCCTGATGATCAAGGTCGCGCAGGTGGTCGCCGATGAATTCCAGGTCGATCTCGCGCGGGTCATGATCAGCGCCACCAATACCGGCAAGGTGCCGAACACCTCGGCAACCGCGGCTTCGTCCGGCAGCGACATGAACGGCATGGCGGCGCGCGCGGCGGCGCGCAAGATCAAGCGGCGCCTGATCCGTTTTGCCAGCAAAAAGTATTCCGTCAACGAAGCAGAGATCCGCTTTGCTGATAATCACTTACACGCCGGCGGGTTTGCCATCGGTTTTGCCGAACTGGCGGAACAGGCCTGGCTGGGGCGTATTCCACTGTCGGCAACCGGCTTCTACCGGACCCCCAAGATCAATTACGATCCGCACACCCTGAGTGGCCGGCCGTTCCTGTATTTCGCCTACGGGGCAGCGGTTGCCGAGGTTGAAGTGGACTGTTTAACCGGCGAGTCGCAGATCAGGCGGGTCGACATCCTCTACGATGCCGGCCGGTCACTGAACCCGGCCATCGACATCGGCCAGATCGAGGGCGGTCTCGTCCAGGGTGCCGGCTGGCTGACCTCCGAGGAGGTCTGGTGGGATGCAAAGGGACGGCTGCGAACGCATGCGCCGTCGACCTACAAGATCCCGACCTGCGGCGACATACCGGAAATCTTCAACGTGCGGATATGGGACAAGGGCCGCAACCGGGAAAAGACCATCCACCGTTCCAAAGCCGTCGGCGAACCGCCGCTGATGCTGGCCATCGCCGTGCACAGCGCCATCAACCAGGTCATTGCCGGCAAACTCGGTGGCAACACGCTGCCGCCGCTCAATACCCCGGCCACGCCCGAGGCCATCCTCAATTGCCTGTATGCCGGCGCACCGGATGCCTGACCAGTCCGGAAGAAGCATTGGCATGGCCGGATGCGTAACGGCTTGTGTGCCCGGCGGGAGTGACGCATAGGCATGGAAGCACATCTGCATATGTGGCTGGGCCTGCTGGTCCGCTGGCTGCACTTTATCGCCGGCGTCGCCTGGATCGGCGCTTCCTTTTATTTCAACTGGCTCGAAAGCCACCTCGAGCGGCGCAATCAGCCGCAGGGTATAGCTGGTGACCTGTGGGCGGTGCACGGCGGGGGTTTTTATTACCTGAAGAAATTTGCGGTCAGTCCGGCGGAGTTGCCGCCGCAACTGCACTGGTTCAAATGGGAAGCCTATGTCACATGGCTGAGCGGGATGGCGCTGCTGATCATCGTGTTCTACTGGAGCGCGCAGACCTATATGCTGAAGCCGGAAGCTGCCGTGATCGGTCCCGCCGGGGCGATTGGCATCGGCGTCCTGTCACTGTTGCTGAGCTGGATCGTTTACGACCTGCTGTGCTGCTCGAAGCTGGCGCGTCGCGAATGGCTGCTGGGCGTGTTGATATTCGCCTGGTTCGTGCTGCTGGCCTGGATTCTCGATACCTGGCTGAGCGGGCGTGCCGCCTATATCCACGTCGGCGCGGCCATCGGCACGGTCATGGTCGCGAACGTCTTCCGCGTCATCATCCCGGCGCAGAAAGACCTGGTCGCTGCGGTCACGGCAAACCGTAGCCCCGACGCGGCCAGGGCGCGCAGGGCGCTGCAGCGCTCCCGGCACAACAATTATTTCACCCTGCCGGTCTTGTTCATCATGCTCAGCGGGCATTACCCGGCCACTTACGGTCATCCGCATGGGTGGCTCGTGTTGCTGGTTTTCTCACTGGCCGCGGTCGCCATCCGCCATTATTTCAACATCCGGCACCTGCCCGGTTTCAGGGCCTGGCCGCTCTTGCCCGCCTTGTTGCTGCTCGCCGGCCTGGTTGTTTACAGCGCGCCTGAACCGGC
>JBFZEL010000562.1:0-4622 GCA_041306925.1 Lysobacterales bacterium | reverse complement strand
GTCTGCACGCCCCGGATTGAGATGCTGAAACATAGCAACTTTAGCGTCTTTCGCCAATAGCAATTTTGCTAAACCTGTGAAAGGCTGTCGCCGTTGCAACGGTGGGTGCGCGCTTTTCCGGTTGGCTCAAGCCGGGATCGAAGTTATGCTGTCGGTCCGTGGCATGCAGATTACATAATTAACAAAAACAGGAAGACGCTATGCTCAGCGACTATGAAATTGCCAGGCAGGCCGGTATCCGGCCCATCCTTGAGATCGCGGCCAAGCTCGGTGTGGAAACGGCAGACCTGATGCCCTACGGCGACAGCATTGCCAAGGTCAACCTTAAGGCCTTGACGCGGCCGAGAACACGTCCCGGCAAAGCCCGCCTGATCCTGGTCTCGGCAACCACACCGACCGCGGCGGGCGAGGGTAAAACCACCACCTCCATCGGCCTCGCCCAGGCGCTGGACAGCCTCGGTGAATCCGTTTGCCTGGCCTTGCGTGAACCGTCGCTCGGGCCGTGTCTCGGCATCAAGGGCGGCGCCACCGGCGGCGGCTACAGCCAGATCGTTCCGGCCGACCGGATCAACCTGCATTTCACCGGTGATTTCCACGCGATCACGACGGTCAACAACCTCGTCGCAGCGGCCATCGACAACCACATCTTCCAGGGCAACGAGATGGGTCTGGACCACCGCCAGGTGACCTGGCGGCGGGTCATGGACATGAACGACCGTGCGCTGCGAAACATCGTCCTGGGCCTGGGCGGCAGGACGCAGGGCATCCCGCGCGAAGGCGGTTTTGACATCACCGCGGCCTCGGAAATCATGGCCATCCTGTGTCTCGCCACGGATATGGATGACCTGCGCCGGCGGCTCAATAACATCCTCGTCGGCACCACCTGGAAGGGCCAGCCGATTTACCTGAAGGCCTTGAACATCACCGGCGCGATGATGGCGCTATTAAGGGATGCGGTGCACCCGAACCTGGTGCAGACGCTGGAAGGCACGCCGGCGTTCATGCACGGCGGGCCGTTTGCCAATATCGCGCACGGTTGCAACAGCCTGTTTGCCACCCGCATGGCCATGCAGTTCGCCGACTGGACCGTGACCGAGGCGGGTTTCGGCTTCGACCTCGGGGCCGAGAAGTTTTTCCACATCAAGTGCCGCCCGAACGGTCTTGACCCGGATGCGGTGGTGGTCGTGACCACCGTGCGGGCCTTGAAACTGCACGGCGGCGGGCAGCGCGACGCGCTCGCGCAGGCCGATCCGGCAGCGGTACGGCGTGGCCTGGAAAACCTCGACAAACACATCGAAAGCGTTTCGCATTTCAACAAGCACCCGGTCATCGCCCTCAACCGGTTTGCCAGTGACACCGATGAAGAGATCCGCATCATCCGCGAACGGGCGGTGGCCCACGGCGTGTCATTTGCCGAATCCCGGCATTTTGCCGAGGGCGGCAAAGGTGCGCAGGATCTCGCCCGCGAGGTCATCCGCTCGATTCCCCAAAACAAGCCGTTTTCACCGCTTTACGCACTCGACGACACGGTTTACCAGAAGGTGTACAAGGTTTGCAAGGAGATGTACGGCGCCGATGACGTAGCCTTTACCAAGGATGCTGAGATAGACCTGAAAGTCATAACGAGCTTGGGTCTGGACAAGTTACCGGTATGCATCGCCAAGGCGCCGAGTTCGCTTTCCGATGATCCGAACCTGCACGGCAGACCACGCGACTTCGAGGTTACTGTCAGGAATATCCAGGTCAGCGCCGGCGCAGGTTTCCTGGTTATCCTGACCGGCAAGATCATGCGTATGCCGGGACTGCCAAAACGCCCCATCGCAGAGCAGATTGAATTACTCCCGGATGGCACGGTGACCGGGGTGGGTTGACTATAATAGCCATAAGAGGGGGTCGCAGATTTTGCAAGGCCTCCACAATGAAGGAATGATAATGAGACTGCTGCTACGACTGAATCTGTTTTACGGAACCTTTGCCTTGCTGGTCTGGGGCGGTTACCAGTTAGTCCCGGACCTGCATCGCTACCTGCCGATCGGGGTCGTGGACACGCTGTTCAACCAGGGAGAAGACAGTGACATCGGCGGCATCGTCATCCACGCTTCGAACGTGGTCGACGAGGTGGGTGGTCTGATCTGGCTGGTGACGGCGATCATCGGTGCGGTCGCCCTGATGATTCCGGTTTCGTGGACCTACATGGCGGTGCGCAGCAAGTCCAAGATGGACCAGTCATTGCTGGAAACCCTGCTGGTGCTGCCGATCGCGGTGACCGGCATCGTCCTGATCGTACACAACAGCCTGGCCATGGCTTTCAGTCTCGCCGGCGTGGTGGCCGGGGTGCGCTACCGCTATGCGCTCAAAAGTACCGCGGACTCGCTGTTTATTTTCCTTGCGGTCGGTGTCGGCCTGTCAGCCGGTATCGGCATGTTGCTGGTCGCCGCCGTGATGTCCGCGATCTTCAACTACACGTTCCTGATCCTGTGGGAGTTGAACTATGGCGGCTACGAGGATGCACAGACCTACATGCGCCAGAGCCCGCGTGAAATTGAAAGACAAAAAGCCCAGGAAAAGGATACGGGCATTTTTGAATAAGGAAACCTCTGATTAATTCAGAGGTTTCTGCGACACAGGGACGTGCCGCCAAATCAGCGGCGCCAATCCGTTGATTTGTAAGGCAGTCGAAAATGACACTTTTCGACTGCCGCGCTCTGATAATGCCAGGATGGCATTAATCAGAGCTTCCTAAAGATTAATGGTGAGCCCGGAGACCAATATGAAAATATCCCTGCCTGTCATTGTTTTGATTGCAACGCTGCTGGTAACCGCTACGGCCGATGCCAAGGCGAAAAAGATTGATGACTACCACTGGGCCAACGTGGACCGGGTCGTGGCCATCGCCGATCTGCATGGTGACTATGGACAATACCTGAAGGCCATGCAGTCCGCCGGACTGGTCAATGAATCGGGAAAATGGAGTGGCGGGCAGACCCACCTGGTCCAGACCGGCGACGTTCCGGACCGCGGTCCCGACACGCGCAAGATCATCGACCACCTCGTGAAGCTGACAAAGCAGGCCAAAAAGGCCGGTGGTTATGTCCACCTGCTGATCGGTAACCACGAGGCGATGAATGTCCAGGGTGACCTGCGTTACGTGATACCTGCCGAATTCGCGGCGTTCACGTCAAAGAACTCGGCCCGTTTGCAGGATTTGCAGTGGCAAAGTCAGGTCGAATGGATGCAGGCCAATACCCCGGATTTTGCCGCGCTGGATCTTGAAGCCGTTCGCAATGAGTGGGAAAAACAGGTACCGCTGGGCTGGGTTGAACACCGCCAGGCGTGGATGCCCAGCGGTCCGTACGGCCAGTATGTCAAGGACAACCACGTCGCGATCATGATCAACGACAGCATATTCCTGCACGGCGGGATCAGCGCCAAGTATTGCAAGCTGAGCCTGCAGTCGATCACCGAGGAAGTCATCACGGCACTTGAGAATAGCGACCATACCATCGAGACGATCGTGAACGACCCGCTGGGACCACTCTGGTACCGTGGCCTGGCGATCGAGGACGAAGCGAACGACGTTTACAGCCAGACCCTGGATAATATACTGAACCGCTATGGCGCCAGGCGCATCGTGATCGGCCACACGCCCACCGGTGGCGTTATCTGGCCGCGATTCGACCAGCGGGTGGTGGCCAATGACACGGGTCTTGCCAGCTATTACGGCGCACACATGGGCGTGCTGGAATTGACTGCCGCTGGCGCCACGGCCATATACGGCGGCAGGCGAATACCGCTACCCGCCGATAACGGTGGGCGCGAAGACTACCTGCGGGCCGTCATCGAAGCCGATCCGAACAACGCCGAGATGAAGGAACGCCTGGCCAGGCTGCTGGCGCCGGCAGCGGATCAGGCAGACGCGGTGTTGGACGCTGATGCCGCCCTGCAACCCGAAGCCGCTGGAACACCCGCGGAAAACCCCATGGAGAATGCCGGGGAAATCGTTACTCCCGTCCCCGGCACTTGCCAATAATTTCCTTTTCAAAACGCTTTGGGTCATCGATTATCTTGTAAAAGTCTTCAAGATAATCGATGGCATCATCGCGGAAATATTCGGTCAGGCGCGGATTGTCCCGGATCAATGCCAGCATATCCGCCTTCTTCTCCTTGAACAAGGCAACCGTTTCCGGCAACAGGTCATTGTATGCACAGAAACCACGGTACATTCGTGTGCGGATGTTTTTGACCTTCATACCGTCCGGTGGCAAGGCATAGTGCGCATTGACAAGACCGGAAGAATCGAAATCGTAAGGCACCGCGTATTTTGGATTGACGTCGTTAGCCACGCCGAGCAACCTTGAATTGTGGCAGCAGCTATCGTCTTTTGGACCATCCGTCACCGCCCAGTCGAGGTTGCCGATCATGAACTGGTACAGTGACATGCGGGTGGTGGTGACGGCGTCCAGTTCCCGGTAGGGTATGCTGGCGATGGTGAGTTCTTCGACCTGGTTGCGCTTGGCCAGGTCGTCGGTGTCCTCGATCAGGAAACCGAAGCGGGTGATCGACTCGTCAGTTCTTTCACTGTCCTTGTACTCGATCATCAGCGGTTTGGTGCGGAAACTGAA
>JBFZEL010000561.1:0-4278 GCA_041306925.1 Lysobacterales bacterium | reverse complement strand
TCCTGAACCTGAAGCGGGAGTTCAATGTCACTGGTCTGGATCTCAGCCTCGCCGTGCACCTGCAGGCAAAGAAATGAACCCTGACTGCAGGTTTGTCCAGGGCGATATGCGGTTAAGCAGGCTCGGTCTGGCTTTCGATGCTGTGCTCATGGACGACGCCATCTCGCACATGAACTGCCGGGCCGACTTTGTAGCCGCGCTGCGGACCGTATATGACCACCTGAAACCGGGCGGTGTCCTGGTTGTCGCTCCCGAAATAACGATTGAGACTTTTCAAAGTTGCTTTTCATAGCATCATCCGCAGTTGGATTACCTGTGTTTGAAGAGTCCGGGTTTATCAAGCATGGACATGCAGCGGCACGGCCCATCCATCGAGAGGATTTGCCCTGGCAAACCGGGGGTTTGAGATGGCGATCAATCACAGCATCGACCACCAACCTGACTTAAAGATTTCTTTCCCCGCGATTAGAATGATGAAGGTGGTCTTTATGTTCACGGACCCGGATGGGAACACGATTCTGGTGGATCAACACGGATAGGCAATGTTGGCATGCAGATATTCTGTTTGCAAGACGACGCATAAAAACGCCATGCTACAGGCCCGCCTGACGGCGGGCGTCAGGCTTTTGTGGTTCGGTTACACTACAACAGGAGGATAAGCATGTCTGTAAAAAAAATCATTGCAGTGGTGGGTGCCACCGGCGCGCAGGGCGGTGGGCTGGTACGCGCAATTTTGAACGATCCGGATGGTGGGTTCAGCGCGCGCGCCATCACCCGGGACGTCAATTCCGATAAGGCCAGGGCGCTGGCGCAGTCAGGCGCCGAAGTTGTCGCCGCTGACATCGATAACGAAGCAAGTTTGGCCGCAGCGCTAAAAGGTGCGCACGGCGCCTACTTCGTGACCTTTTTCTGGGAGCACTTTTCGCCCCAGAAGGAGAAGGCGCATATCCGCAATATGGCGGCAGCAGCGAAAGCCACAGGTCTCAAGCATGTCATTTGGTCCACCCTTGAGGATTCCCGCCAGTGGATACCACTGTCGGACACCCGGATGCCCACCTTGATGGGCGAGTACAAGGTTCCACACTTCGATGCCAAGGGTGAGTCCAACGAGGTCTTCACCGGGTTGGGGGTGCCGACGACGTTCCTGTACACGTCGTTCTACTGGGACAACCTGATCTATTTTGGCATGGGCCCCAAAAAAGACCCCGACGGAAAACTCGCCTTCACGCTACCGATGGGTGACAGGAAACTGCCGGGCATGGCCGCTGAGGACATCGGCAGGTGCGCTTACGGAATCTTCAGGAAGGGTTCGGAATACATCGGCAAAAGCGTCGGGATTGCGGGTGAACATCTGACCGGCAAGCAGATGGCTGATGCTCTGTCCGTGGCCCTGGGACAAACGGTGTACCACAACGCAGTGAGCCCGGAAATGTTTCGCAGCTTTGGTTTTCCAGGTGCCGAGGATTTGGGCAACATGTTCCAGTTCAACCACGACTTCGAGGAAATTTTCTGCGCTGCGCGCAACGTTGACGTTTCCCGCACCCTGAACCCCTCGCTGCAGACCTTCGCAGCCTGGCTCGCTGAGAACAAGACGCGCATCCCGCTCGAGTAAAGCAAAAAATGCCTGACGAATGCCAAAAACATTTTTTGATAGGGGTTTCCTCACTTTGAAAATCTGGGTGGACGCGGACGCCTGCCCGGTGGTCATCAAGGAAATTCTGTTCAAGGCCGCGGAACGCACAGGTACCCCGCTGACGCTGGTGGCCAACCAGTCCGTGCGCGTACCGCCGTCCCGGTTCATCAGTTCGATTAAGGTCAGTCCGGGTTTCGATGTCGCCGACAACGAGATAGAGAAAAGGGTCGAGGCCGGCGACTTGGTGATCACCGGGGACATTCCGCTGGCCGATGCCGTGATTAAAAAAGGTGGCCATGCCCTCAACCCGCGCGGGGAAAGGTATACTGCGGAAAATATAAAAGCCCGTCTGAACATCAGGGATTTCCTGGACACCCTGCGTGGCAGCGGCATCGATACGGGCGGCCCGCCGGCACTGGGCCAGGCCGACCGCAAGGCATTTGCCGACCACCTCGACAGGATACTGGCCAAGCATGCCGGCAAGGATCAACCCAATGGCCAATGACAGTTTTTCTGCTTTAAAGATATCGGACGCGCAACTGGCGAACCTGGAAACGCTCGGCTACCACGCGATGACACCGGTCCAGGCGCAAAGCCTGCCTCATGTATTGCAGGGCAGGGACCTCATCGCGCAGGCCAAGACCGGCAGCGGCAAGACCGCGGCCTTTGGCATCGGCCTGCTGGAACAGATCAACCCGCGATTTTTTGGTGTGCAGGCGCTGGTGTTGTGCCCGACCCGCGAACTGGCCGACCAGGTCGGCAAGGAACTGCGCAGGCTGGCGCGTGGCGTGGCCAATATCAAGCTGGTGTTGTTGTGCGGCGGCAAGCCTTTCGTACCGCAAAAAGATTCCCTGGAGCATGGTGCGCATATCGTCGTTGGCACGCCAGGGCGTGTGCAGGACCATTTACGCCGCGAAACCCTGAAGCTCGACGGGCTGAAAACGCTGGTGCTGGATGAGGCCGACCGGATGCTGGACATGGGTTTTTTTGACGCCGTGACCGAAATCATCGGGCAGACGCCAAAGACCCGCCAGACCCTGATGTTCTCGGCAACCTACCCTGACGAAATCAAGAAACTGTGCCGGTCCATCCAGCGCAACCCGGTGACGGTCAGCGTCGAAACGGAACACAAGCCCGGGGTGATCGGGCAGATTTTCTACGAGGTCAAGAAACACGAACGCAACAACACCCTGCTGGCCCTGTTCGAACATTACCAGCCCGAGTCCGCGCTGGTCTTCTGCCACACCAGGAAGCAATGCGATGAGGTGGCGAGCCTGTTAAATGCTAACCGGATCGAGGCCCTGGCCATTCACGGCGACTTCGATCAGCGCGAACGTGACCAGGTGCTCGTCAAGTTTTCCAACAACAGTTGCCCGGTGCTGGTGGCCACCGATGTCGCAGCACGCGGCCTGGACATCAAGTCGCTGGCGGCGGTGATCAATTATGAATTGCCGCGTGACCCGGAAATCTACGTGCATCGTATCGGTCGTACCGGGCGGGCGGGGGAAACGGGTATTGCCTTGAGCATCTTCACCGAGGCCGAGCAGATACGTGTCAATGCGATCGGACAGTATCTGAAAAAACCGTGCGTGTGCGATGTATACGCATCGCTCGACCGCGCTCCCGGGTTTTCACTGAAGACCCCGCTGGTGACGATACAGCTGGACGTGGGCCGCAAGAACAAGGTCCGTCCCGGTGACCTCCTGGGCGCTTTGACCGGCGAGGCCGGACTCGCCGGCTCACAGGTCGGCAAGATCGATATATTTGACCTGTGCAGCTACGTGGCAATCGAACGTACCGCGCTGCGCCAGGCGCTCAATTACCTGGCCAATGGCAAGGTCAAGGGGCGCACCATACGCGCCCGTAAAGTCTGAGTGACAACTGCACACGCCGGGACAACCATCATGCACCACGCGCAGCATTACTCACCCCTGGAAGAAAAGACCAATATCATTTCCCATGCGATTGGCCTGGTGCTCAGCTGTATTGCCCTGCTGCTCATGCTCGTTCGCGCCGGTCGCTCGGGTGAAGTCCTGCCTGTTGTCAGCGCCGCTATTTTTGGTATCAGCCTGATTGCCCTGTACACGGCCTCGACCCTCTATCACAGCGCCAGGGATCCGAAGGTCAGAAGCAGGCTGAGGATCAATGACCATGCCACGATCTACATTCTCATCGCCGGAACCTATACGCCGTTTACGCTCATCACCCTGCACGGCTGGATTGGCTGGACGATATTCGGCATCAGTTGGGGGATGGCATTAACCGGCGTAATCTTGAAACTGTTCTTCACCGGGAGGTATCATCTGCTGTCCACACTGATGTACGTGTGCATGGGCTGGATCATCATTTTCGCTATAAAACCGCTGATCAACAGTTTGCCCTCGGGGGGCGTGACGTGGCTGTTCGCCGGCGGTATCGCCTATACCACCGGTGCAGTCTTATACAGCATTGAAAAATTACATTTCAACCACGCAATCTTTCACCTGTTTGTCCTGCTCGGCAGCGCCTGCCATTTCGTCGCGGTGTATTCCTATGTGCTGCCGTAGGTTGTGAATTTAGGGAAGCTCTGATTAATGCCATCCTGGCATTATCAGAGCGCGGCATGCGACAAGTGTGATTTTCGACTGCCTTGCAAATCAACGGCT
>JBFZEL010000560.1:0-11982 GCA_041306925.1 Lysobacterales bacterium | reverse complement strand
TAATTGAACCTGACCCCCGGTGCTGGTGCTGATTCTAATTGAACCTGACCCCCGGTGCTGCAAGTGCTGAACTGTCAGGCCAGTGGTTCGAAACGCGCCTGGAAGAAGCGCAGGTACTCGGGTTCATAAACCATCTTCAGGCCCTTGATCTGCTCGCGTTTTTCAAACAACCGTACGACGGATTCCGCCACGACGTCCATGTGCGCCTGGGTGTAAACACGACGCGGCAGGGTCAGCCGGACCAGTTCGAGCGCCGGGCGGCGGTTCTTGCCGGTGACCGGGTCCCGGCCGGCCGATACGTTGCCGCGTTCCATCGAGCGTATACCCGCTTCCAAGTATAGCTCAGCGGCAATCGACTGGGCCGGGTAGTCGTCCTGGTCAACGTGCGGCAGGAAACGGCGCGCATCGATGAAAATCGCGTGTGAACCGATCGGGTTTACGATCGGCACGCCGGCCTTGCGCAGCAGGTCGCCCAGGTAACGGACCTGGCCGATACGCGCGGCCTGGTGATCTTCCATGACGGCTTCGCGCAGACCGATGGCCATGGCTTCCATGTCGCGACCGGCCAGCCCGCCATAGGTGTGCAGGCCCTCGTAGACGACCACCAGGTTTTGCGCCTTGCGGTAGAGCGTTTCGTCGTTGCAGGCAAAAAAGCCGCCGATATTGACCAGCAGATCCTTCTTCGCGGACATCGTGCAACCATCCGTCAGGTCGCAGATTTCGCGCAGGATGGTGCGCAACGATTTTTCCGCGTAGCCTGTCTCGCGTTCCCGGATGAACCATGCGTTTTCGATGGTGCGGGTAGCATCCAGCATGATCGGGATCGCATGCTGTTTGCAGTAGGCGTTCAGTTCCTTCAGGTTGGCCATCGAGAACGGCTGGCCGCCGGCCATGTTCACGTTGCCCTCCAGGCTGATATAGGGAATGCGCTCCGCGCCGACCTCCTGCACCAGTTTGTCCAGTTTGCCCATGTCGACATTGCCCTTGAACGGATGCCGGCTCACCGGGTCGTGCGCTTCGTCGATGATGACGTCGACGAAGGTGCCGCCCGCCAGTTCCTGGTGCAGGCGGGTGGTGGTGAAATACATATTGCCGGGTACAAAGTCACCCTGCTTGATCATGATCTGTGACAGCAGGTTTTCCGCGCCGCGGCCCTGGTGGGTGGGTACGAGGTATTTGTAACCGTAATATTCCCGGACGGCTTCCTCCAGGTGATAGAAATTCTCGCTGCCCGAATAGGCTTCGTCACCGACCATCAGGCCCGCCCATTGCCTGTCGCTCATCGCGGAGGTGCCGGAATCGGTCAAAAGGTCGATATAGACGTCACGGCTGCGGATCAGGAAGGTGTTGTAACCGGCTTCACGTATGGCCGCTTCACGCTCCTCGCGAGTGGTCATGCGGATCAGTTCAACTGATTTGATCTTGTAGGGTTCTGCCCAACTGGGGCGGTGGCTGGTGTGCATGGTCATGATTGCGCCCGGTATGTTTACCTGTGGTTGGTTAATGGGGAATAGGCAATAATCATTATCCTCATTTGGGCGGAGTAGTGTGTTTCTGAATTGACAAAAATGCTGACATTTTGAAACAATAGTTTCCCTGAATAATTCAAAATGAGATAAATGTCATGGAAATTAAATTATCTGTTTCCGACCGCAAACTACTTGCCGCATTACAGCAAAATGCCGGCCTCAGCCAGATCGAACTGGCGGAACGTTCGGGTCTGTCGCGCACATCCGTGTGGCGGCGTGTGCGGGAACTGGAGGACGCCGGCGTGATCGAGGCCAGGGTGACGCTGCTCAATCCAAAGGCCATGGGTTTGCAGATCCACGTCCTGTTGTCCGTCAGCATGGTCGAGCATTCGGACAGGATCCGCAAAGCCTTCGAAACCCATGTCGAGGGCTTGCCGGAAGTCATGACCTGTTTTTCGGTATCGGGTGAACGGGATTACGTCTTGCAGATCATTTCCAAGGACATGGAATCCTATAACCAGTTTCTGAACACGAAAATCCTGCATCATTCGAGCGTCCGTTCAGCCAGTTCGAGTTTTGCCTTGCGCAGGGTCAAGTACACGACGGAACTGCCGTTCTGAAGTCGTGGGATTTTCTGTCGTGTAGCCGGTGCGCGATGTGACAGGAAACGGTTTCACCCGGGGCGCTCGCGGCGTAACATGCAACAACGGCTCGGGGCGGGGTAGGTTATGACGCGTTGGCAGAAGGCATCCATCAGTGCAGTTTTACTGGCAGCCATGCTGGTTTTCGGCTACCGCCAAACGCTGGCGCCTGGCATGGACACCAGCTCTGGCCTCGACTTCACGGCACTGAACCGGCACGTTGCCGTCATCGCGGCAAAACCCCACCCGATCGGCAGCATCGCCAACCAGCAGGTCCGGGACTATATCGTCGGATATTTCGCATCACTGGGTCTTACGACCGAAGTACAGAAGACCACGGTGGTTTACCGTCACCCGCACCGGTCCGCCGGGGGCACCACCATCGGCCAGGTGGAAAACATCATCGCGCGTTTGCCCGGCCGCTCCGAGGTCGGGCCGGAAGCGGCCAGCGACCTGGTGCTGATGGCGCACTACGACTCGACGCCATCCGGACCCGGTGCAGCCGATGATGCCTCGGGCACGGCATCGATCATGGAGGTGGCGCGTATCCTGGCCACCGCTCCGCCGCCGGCGCATGACGTGGTTTTCCTGATCACCGACGGCGAGGAGGCGGGCCTGTTGGGCGCCCAGGGTTTTTTCCGGCAACACCCGGCGGCTAAGAAAGTCGGGTTGGTGCTGAACTTCGAGGCCCGCGGCAGTTACGGGGCGTCGTTCATGTTTGAAACCAGTAACGGCAATGCCTGGCTGATCGACCAACTAATTGACGCTACTCCCGGTCTGCTGGCGGGTTCCCTGTCCTACGAAATCTACCGGCGGATGCCGAACGACACCGATTTGAGCATCTCGAAAGGTGAGGGTTTCCGCGGTTTGAACTTCGCCTTTTCCGCTGGGCTGATCGACTACCACGCGATGACCGACACCATTCAAAACCTCGCTCAGGAGACCCTCGCGCAGCAGGCTAACTACGTCCTGGCGACCGCGCAGCACTTTGCCAATCTCGATGACTGGCAGAGTACCGCTGATGACCTGACCTACTTCAACCTCTGGCGAGGCGTCATCGTGAGTTACAGCCAGGGGCTGGCAATTGCGCTCGGCAGTGCCGTTCTGCTGCTGGGCGCCTGGCTGCTGGTTACCGCACTGCGCAATGGAACCACTGGGCCGGCATCGATCGGCAACGGTTTTCTCGCTGTTCTCTGCATATTTTTGATGGTCTATTCCGTGTTCGAAAACCTGGTCGTCTACCTGCAAAAAGCGGACGCCGGGATGATTCGAATAACCTCGCTCGGGGAATGGCCGCTGCTGGCCTATTTTGTCGCCACCCTGGGCATGACATTATGGTTCGGCTACAGGTTCAAACGGGGTTTGAGCAGGATTGATGCTTTCCTGCCGCCACTGTTGCTGGTCCTGTTGATCCTGCTGACCGGCCGTTTTTCAGTGTATGCATTGGCCGTGCCGGCGCTGTTGTTGCCGCTAATGCTGACGCTGCGGTCGCGTCCCGCCCCACCGGATTTACACACGGCCGCGCTGTGTTTGTGGTGGCTGCTGACAGCCGTGCTGCTGTACCTTGCGCCAAACGCCGCATACCTGTTGGTCTGGCCGCTGGCATCCGTTCTGGTCGGTATCCTGATCCAGCGCCGCCTGCCAGTGGGTACGGCTGGTAAATCCTGGTTCCTGTTGGTCCTGGTTTCAGCTTTTATACCTCTATTATTGCTGCCGCCAATCTATATCCTTGCCTACCTGGCGTTGGGCCTGGCCCAGCCGCAGGTCCTGATGGTCATCTGCTGTCTGTCGCTGCTGCTCATCTGGCCGCTGCTCCGCAGTATCGGCTCGGTGGCGGAGGGGAAAGTCGCCCTGGCATTCATCGGCGCCGGCGTACTTATGACTGCCGCAGTGGTATTTGGACGGGACTTCGACGCCCGCCACCCCCGGCCGGAAGAACTTTTTTATGCCATCGATGTTGATCAGCAAAAAGCTTTTTGGGCCAGCCCGGATGCAAGGCCGGGATCATGGCTTGGTGAGTTCTTGGGTGAGCGCGCGCGCACCGACAATACTGCCCGGATCCTGCCCGGCTATGACCAGCCAATACAGGTCATGGATGACGAGCTGCCGGCATACACCGTATCCACGCTGAGCGTGGTAAGTGACCGGGCAAACGCCGGCGTCCGCGAAATCCACCTGCACCTGCAGGCTGCGGGAGCAGGTGCATATATCAACCTGCTCTTCGCCAACGATGCGGGTATCGCCACGGCGGCGGTCAACGGCTTTGCGGTTGATGTTCCCGCATATGAGCAAAGCGGCGCCGCAGCTTCTGAACCGTCGTCAGCGCAGGCATGGTGGCGCTGGCGTTGGTATGGATTACCGGCACAAGGCGCTGACATCGTGCTGACGCTGCCGGCCGGCAGGCCCTTGCAGGTCAGGGTCGTTGAAGTCGATTACAGATTACCGGATGGGGCGCCTGCCAGACCGGAAAACTCGATGCGCAAACCGTACTCCTGGTCGGACAGCACGGTTATCTTTCAGACGGTAACGTTGGAGTGAAACTGCAAATGCTTTGCACTTGATTGTTTTTATAGCATATCCTTTCGCAAGGTTGTAGAATGAACGCGCTGCTTGTTGCGGCGAGTGATTGAGAGTTTAGTCTGTACAGGTCGTCATACTTCCTTCCAGATATACCCCGGTCCCGTTCCACTCCAGCACAGTCACTACCGGAAGGTGGTTTTTCAACTATATATAGTGAGTTAATGATAATGTCAGATAAGGTTATTGGAACCGTTAAATGGTTCAACGACGAAAAAGGGTTTGGATTTATATCCCGTGAAGGCGAACGCGACGTTTTCGTCCACTTCCGTCAGATCATCGGCGACGGCCGTAAGTCTCTGAAGGAAGGTCAACAGGTTGAATTCACCGTTGGTGAAGGCCTCAAAGGACCCCAGGCAGAGAACGTTACCCCTCTGTAAGGCTTCCAAGTTCCAGAAAAGACCCGGTCAGACACCACCTGACCGGGTTTTTTTATGTTCAGGATGAACGGTACACCGCGGGCGCACGACTGCAGGGATGCAGGAGGTAGAGCAATGCAGGAGCAATTGCCGAGGATGCGCACGACTGCAGGGATGCAGGAGGTAGAGCAACGCAGGAGCAGTTGCCGAGGAGCGGTTATGTTCAGGATGAACGGTACACCGCGGGCGCAGGATGCGCAGGAGCGGTGCCTTTCAAGTTAGCGCGGACGTTCGTGTATCGCGGAAATCTCGGAATTCATCAGAGGTTTCCTGAAAAAGCCCCGGCCGTTTGACCGGGGCTTGGTGGTTAACCTGGTTGCCCGGCCATGCCGGGCGCTTGCAGGGTCTGACCGGTTCAGTTCAGGCCGCGCCGTTCCAGCAGGTGCTTAATGTCCGGATCTGCACCGCGGAAGTTTCTGAATATGGTCATTGCATCTTCAGCACCGCCGCGGGACAACAGCATCTGGCGGAAGCGGTCGCCATTCTCACGCTTCATGCCACCGTTCGCCTTGAACCATTCAACCGTGTCCGCATCCAGCACTTCGCTCCAGATGTAGGCATAGTAACCGGCGGAATAACCACCGACGATATGTGAGAAGTAGGTACTGCGGTAGCGCGGCGGTACAGTGGCGAGCGCCACGCCTGCGTCTTCAAGTGACTTTGTCTCGAAAGCCAGCAGGCCGTCAGCACTGGGAACTTCTGCGGGTGTCAGCTGGTGGAAGCTCTGATCGAGCAGGGAAGATGCGAGGTATTCCGTGGTGATGTAACCCTGGTTGAATTTCTGTGTTTCCAGGACCTTATCCAGCAATTCCTGCGGCATGGCTTGGCCGGTCTGGTAATGTACGGCGTAGTTTTGCAGCACTTCCGGCCAGACCGACCACATTTCGTTGACCTGTGAGGGGAATTCAACAAAGTCACGTGGCACCGCGGTGCCTGAGAATCCCGGGTACTTCACATTCGAAAACATGCCATGCAGCGCGTGGCCGAACTCGTGGAACATCGTCGTGACGTCGTCGAAGGTCATCAGAACCGGCTCATCGGCAGAAGCCGGCTTGACGATGTTCAGGTGGTTGGCGACTACTGGCTTGAAGCCCATCAGCGCGGATTGGTCTACGTAGGAATTCATCCAGGCGCCACCCCGTTTGGAAGGGCGGGCAAACGGGTCGAGCAGGAACAACGCCAAGGTACTGCCATCGGCTTCAAAGACCTCGAAAACGCGGACGTCTTCCTGGTAAACCGGCAGGTCGTGACGTTCCTTGAAGGTGATGCCGTACACTTGTCCGGCCGCGTAGAACACGCCTTTCAGCAATACGTTGTTCAACTCAAAGTACGGGCGAAGTTTCGATTCATCGAAATCGTAACGTTGCATACGCACCTTTTCGGCATAGTAATTCCAGTCCCATGAGGCCAGTTGGAAGTCACCGCCTTCGGCGTCGATGATCTGCTGCATATCTGCGGCTTCGCGTTTTGCATTGACAACAGCCGGCGGCGCCAGCCGTGCAAGCATGTTGTTGACGGCCTCGGTGGTTTGTGCCGTCTGATTCTCAAGGCTGTAAGCCGCGTGGTTCGGGTAACCCATTAACTGGGCACGCTCGGCGCGTAACTTGACGATGCGTGTCAGCACTTCACGGTTATCGAATTCCCCGCCGTGGCTGCCACGGCTCAGCGAGGTCTCCATGATGCGCTGACGCAGGGCGCGGTCTTGCAGGTTTGTCAGCGGCGGTTGCTGGCTGGTGTTGAGCAGGGCGATCAGGTATTTGCCGTCCATGTCTTTGTCTTTCGCCGCTTTCGCCGCGGCTTCTATATTGGCCTCCGCCATACCGGCCAGCGCTTCGCGGCTGTCCACGACCACGGCCGAGGCATTCACTTCGTTCAACACATTCTGGCTGAATGTGGTCTGCAGGCTGGCCAACTCGGCATTCATTGCCTTCAGCTTTTCCTTGTCTTCATCGGAAAGCCTGGCGCCCGCCCGGACGAAGTCCTTGTAATTTTCTTCGATCAGGCGGTATGACTCCGGATCCAGTTCGAGTGTATCGCGCTGATCGTAAAGGGCCTGGATACGTGCGAACAGTTTGCTGTTGAGACGTATCTTGTCATTATGTGCGGATAATACCGGCGCCATGTCGCTTTGGATTTTTTCCAGTTCATCATTGGTGTGAGCGCTCGTCATGCTGAAAAATACCGTTGCAACCCGGTTAAGGATCTGGCCCGAACGCTCCATCGGGATCAGGGTGTTGTCCAGCGTGGGTGCCTCGGCCTGGTTGGCAATAGCCTCGATTTCCGCCAGCTGTTCCTGCATTCCACGTTCGAACGCAGGTACATAATCCGAAGTTTTGATTTTGTCGAATTGCGGGTAATACATGTACAGCGGGCTGGCTTCAAAAAACGGATTTTCTGTTGTGTTGGTTGTCATTGCGGTTTCGGTCGGGGTTGCGGGGGCTGTTTCAGTGACCGTTTCAGTGTCGGTTTTAGAGCAGCCGGCTAAGGTAAATACCAGCGCAGTACCGAGCGCCAGCGTCAATGTCGATTTCATAAATAGGTTTCCTTTTTTCGTGGCAGAAAGCAAAGGACAATGTTACCTCAAAAGGGGTTTTGATGCCGCATCAAACGGCGGAATTCGTTAGCCTGAACGGCAATTAAGCTGAGACGGTAAAAAGGACAAAACCAGGCGGTCCGGATTTCATTCCGATTAGCCCGTACTTCTGCCAGGCGGCTGATTTTGTCGTGAAGGAAATCACGCAATACAATCCTGTAAAGCTTGTAAAAAGATGTGCGGGACCCTGTCTGATTACACAAGGTCAACTGTCGAAAGCGGTTTTTGCGGTGCTGCTTGCTTATTCTTGCGGGCGGTCAATCCCTGAAGTTCTTGTACTGTAACGGCGTGTCTATGTCTGCGCCTTTCAGTAGCGCAATGACTTCCTGCAGGTCGTCCCGCTTCTTGCCGGTAATCCTCAACTGGTCGCCTTGTATGGCTGCCTGGACCTTGGCCTTGCTCTGTTTGATCAGCTTGATCATTTCTTTTGCGAGCGCTGTTTCAATCCCCTCCCTGGCGGTGACAGTCTGGGTGGCGCTCCTGGCGTGGATAATGGGCTCGCCCTTTTCCAGGCAGGCGATATCGATGCCGCGCTTGACCAGCTTGTTGCAAAGAATGTCGTACATCTGCTGCAGCTGGAATTCGGATTCGCTGTTCATGGTGATGACCAGGCCGGCCAGTTCAAAATTTGAACCGGTGCCCTTGAAATCGAATCGCGTTCCGACTTCGCGGTTCGCCTGGTCAACACCGTTGTGCAATTCGTGGTGGTCAATTTCGGAAACTACATCGAATGAAGGCATGGAAACTCCCGGCTTCTACAAGTCAATCAACTGCCTGAGGTCCGCAATGACGGCGTCGCCATCGGTCAGATCTGAAATCAGTAAACGGACCCGGCCATCTGCGTCAAAAGCAAATATCACGGTACTGTGCATGACATTATAGGCGCCCTTGCTGTCTGACGATTCCATGGCGGCGTAAACACCGTAGGATTTACTCAGCCGGGTCAGTTCAGCCTCCGCGCCAGTCAGTCCAAGCAGCCATGGACCAAATGCGGCCGTGTAACGTTGCATGACCTCCCTTGTGTCGCGCTCAGGATCGACCGTAACAAACACGACCTGTATGTCCTTCGCCTGCGGGCCCAGATCCTTGATCAGCACCGACAAACGGGCCAGTGTCGTGGGGCAAACGTGCGGGCAATTGGTAAAGCCGAAAAACAGCAGCACCGGCTTGCCGCGCAGGGACCGGGCCTCGACTGTCTCACCGTCCGGACCGGTCAGCGTGAATTCCAGGTCCGGCATCGCACCGGCCACATCCCCGGCGTTCCAGTGGACCGGTTGCTTGCAGGATTGCAGCGCTACGAGCAGGATCAGGCTGAGGACAATTTTCAACGCGGACATGATTGATCATTCACAGGGTTCGGTGTGGCAAGAATAAACCAGCGGGTCATGAGAAGGAAGCCTGTGCGCGTGCAGAATTAAAAAGTCCAAGCACCATTCGCCAGAAATGAGTGGTCAATTCACTGATTCCGCTGCTTTCGGCATTGATCAACACGACGATGCCGATATCGTGGTGCGTTGAGAAGGCGACATCGGCACGGAAACCGGAAACCCAGCCGCCGTGATACACCATTGGTTGATCGCCCAGTTGATAAATACGCCAACCCAGGCCGTAATGCGCATCGCTGATGATGTCACTCCACTCCTTGCGATAGGTTTCCCTTTGCGTTTTTACCCGTGGCTCGGTCAGGTTTTGCAGCATCCCGGGTGAAATGATTTCCGGTTTGCCGCCCAATTGGGCCTGCAGCCACTTGCCCATATCGAGGATGCTGGCATTGACACCTGCGGCGGGCGTTGCGCGGTAGTAATTGGGCTGGACGGCTATCGTTTTCCACTGGCCGTTACGCCTGGCGTGCGGTTCAGCGTGATTGGGGTTGTTTACGAATGCGTCAAAACCGATGGAAGCCGTAGCCATATCGAGCGGTTTGAAAATGCGTTCCCCAACCAGTGTTGCATAGTCCCGTTGGGTGGCCTGCGCGACGATCGGCTCAACCAGGCTGAAGACACTGTTCTGGTAGCCATAACATTTACCCGGCTTGCACTGGTAGGGCAGGTCGGACATTTTTTGCCAGATATAATCCATGTCCTTGCCGTCTTCCAGCAAATTGTCGTAAGCGTGGGAGATCAGGCCGGTGCTCTGCCCGAGCAAATGCCGGATCCGGATTTGCGTGACATCGCCGTCGATCCTGAAACCGGGCACGTAGCTGCTGACCGTGTCATCCCAGCCCAACACGCCATCCTCCACCAACAGGCCGACCAATTCGGCGGCAAAGGGTTTGGAAACCGACGCAAGGCGGAACGTGGTCTGCTGGTCGACCGGGCGTTTTCCCGCCGCGGTTGTGTGACCGGTTGTGACGATGTGAATGATGCGCTCACGGCTGGCGATGGCAAAAGCGGCGCCAGGATAATCGCGGTCCGCCACCAGTTGCCGGAAAAATTGCTCGTAGTCTTCTGCCATCTCGAGTAATGGGTCTGCGGCGGATGCTGATAAACAGGCAAACTGCAAAATCGTGATCAGGCTGACACGGAGTAAAAATCCTTGCATGTCAGGGGGTCGTGTTGATGGCCGTTTAACGAACCGAAGCATCATGGGTTTGTTCTCGTTATTGATCTTGGTTTGCCGAGTTTATCCGTAAGTTCAGGCTGCATGACGGGATTGTAACCCCCTGCGCAAAACAAAGTCTTCACGAGCCCCGGTCATTAAAGTGATTTTGGTATTCAGCGGAAAATCTCTGCTAGACTATTCTTCCCCAGTTCATGAAGTTTTTGGAAATTTCGCATGTTTGAAAAACACAGAAGCGTTAAACAGGAACCCGAGGTCACGCAACCTTCACCGGAGAAATTTTCCGCAGCGGCCAACGCACCCATCAGTAACGGCAGGACTGCGCTGATCGGTCCCGGTATACACATCAAGGGTGATATCAGTGGTGACGAGAACCTCGTCATCGAAGGCAGGGTGGAAGGCAGAATCTGTCTTGAACTTCACCAGGTCGAAGTGGGTCAGACCGGGCGCGTCAAAGCCGACATTACGGCCAAGGTGGTGAAAATTTCCGGTGAGGTCCGCGGCGATATCAACGGTACGGAAAAGGTTACCATCTCCCGTTCAGGCAATGTCCACGGCAATATTGTGGCACCGCGCATGGCACTCGAGGACGGTGCGATATTCAAGGGCAGCATCGACATGGATCCCAGCGACAATGCCAAGAGCAAGCTGGCAAGTGCGGCAAAAAAGGCGGTCGATAAACCGCATGAAAAAATCGCCGAGCCTGCGAAAGTCGGTGGCTCCGGCACCCTGAATGAAAACAAGAGTTATACGTTGAATGTCAGTTAGGCGTTGTGATTCAAAAGGCATGCATTCCGGGTCAGCTGAAAGAAGATTGGTGAATTGAACAGCACGGTTACAGCAACGGCAGGCGTCGGTGTTACGCCTGTCCCGCCACTTGCGTCACGCTCACAGCAATCGCTGTTGTTTCCGACCCTGGTAAAAAGAATCAAGCCGGACACGCGCCTGTCTGTCCTTGAAATCGGTCCCGCCTTGCCCGAGACCATCGAATTCTTTACCCAATTCAAATGCCGGTTGCATTTTGCAGCGATGTATTCGGACCCGGTGCTGCAGATGCAACTGGGCGATTGCAGTGAAACTGAACTCACCGAGCATTTCAGCCGCTCGCTGGATTTTCCCAAGGGGACGCGTTTTGACCTGTGCCTGTTCTGGGATTTTCTGAATTACCTGGATGACAAGGCGCTGCGGTCATTTAATACTGCTATCCGGCCTTTTCTGCACAAGTCCACGCGAGCGCACGCTTTCACCGTACGCACGCTGAATACGTCATTCGCCAATCAGCAATACGGTATACAGCAGGCCCACATGTTCAGTATTCGTCCGCGTATGGAAAAGCAGTTCCGGACGTTCCCGCACACGCAGGCGATCCTGGTGAACCTGTTATCCAATTTTGATATCGCCCAAGGTATGCTGCTGCCTGATGGAAGGCTGGAAGTACTGAGGTCCGCCTGCCTGTAGCGCAGGCTTGTCCCAACTTACATAAAGCCACCGGATGACAGCAGCCTTCCGGTGCGTTCAGACGTTAAATGAGCCTCTGATTGATTCTGAGAATCCCGCGACGCATGGATCCGACGTCAAATCAGCGGCATCAAGCCGTTGATTTGTAAGGCAGTCGAAAATGCAACTTTTCGACTGCCGCGTCCTGATAATGCCGGGATGGCTTTAATCAGGGCTTCCTTAAATCAGGATCGACCGCTTGATTAACGCGCGCGTTTGAACTTGTC
>JBFZEL010000559.1:0-3919 GCA_041306925.1 Lysobacterales bacterium | reverse complement strand
AGAATCATTATTCGTAGCCACGACCATCGACTCACGCGGTCTCACCGCATAGCGATTGACATACTCCATCGCCGCACCGGCAAGCATGATGCCGGGACGATCATTATTCATGAAGACCAGCGGTTGCTCGATTGCACCGGTAGCCAGAACCACTTCCCCACAGCGCACTTTCCAGAACCGTTTAATGCCATTGCTTGACCGATCAGTGATGGTCAGAACATTGTGGTCGTAGTAACCAGAGACTGTAGAGGAAGTCATGATGGTTACGTTGGAGGCGTTTTTGAGCGTGGCCCTTGTTCTATCGATCCAGGTATCCGAATCAAGCCCATCAATCGTTGCAGGATGCCTCAGCAGACCTCCACCAATTTCATGATCCTGTTCGACGATTAATATCCTTGCATCACTCGCTGCCGCACTTAACGCTGCCGCGAGCCCCGCCGGGCCAGCGCCAACGATCAGGACATCACAATGCAGGTTGTGATGAAAGTATTTGTTGTTGTCAGCCGTTTCAGGCAGCTTCCCGAGCCCGGCCATACGGCGAATTGACGTCTCGTACCAATGCCAGTTTGGCCATTTGAACGTCTTATTGTAAAAACCCGCCGGCCACAGTTTATGCGTGAAATCGATAATGCGCCCCAGATCAAAATTGATGCCGGGAAAACAGTTCTGGCTTTTAACCTGGCTTCCGTCAGTCAACGCACGGATGGTTGAGCGTACGACAATGGCCTCACCATCGTTGTCAGAGACCGTCAGCAGGGCACCTGCCTCTTCCACACCGGCCGAGATAACACCGCGTGGCCGGTGATATTTGAAACTTCGGTTGATTGTACTGATACCATTCGCGAGTAAAGCTGAGGCAATGGTGTCACCCTGGTAGCCCTGAAGTACTTTGCCATTGAACTCAAAAGATAGCGGCGTATTTCGATCAATTCGTCCGCCCTGATCCAGCCTGTTTGTTTGTGTCCTGGCCATTAGTCGTTACCCACATCTGCCAGATCGGGTTTTGGTTCACCCATTTTGTAAGCGGCGTGTATTTGGTGGGTCACGGTATCCCGGGCAAGATTGAACCAGCGCCCGCAGCCGTAGCTGTGCAACCAGCGTTCGTAATGGATGCCTTTCGGATTTTCCCGGTTAAATAGATAGTCCGACCATTCGGCATCAGACGAGTCGGGCAATGGCCGGCTAACATGTGACTCACCTCCGAACGAGAAATCTGATTCGTCACGACAACCGCAATAGGGGCACGGAATCTGTAACATCAGTGTGATACTCCTGAAGCTGCGCCTTCATTGATGAGTGCCCCGATCTTGAAACGTTCAAGTCCAAAACCCTCAATCAGCGGGTGCGGCTGATCATTGGCAATCGTGTAAGCCATGGTTTCTCCACCTGCCGGGATTGCTTTGTAGCCGCCGGTACCCCAACCACCGCTGATATAGAGGTTATCCACCGGGGTCTTGCCCATGATGGGTGTGGTATCAGGTGTGACATCAACAATGCCCGCCCATTGCCGCATCAAGCGTAAGTGACTGAATGCCGGGAATAATTCCACTACCGACGAAATGCATTCTTCCAGTTTTGGAATACCACCGCGTTGCGCATAGCTGTTGTAGATATCAGCACCGCCCCCGATGACAATTTCACCGCGATCCGACTGACTGACGTATGCGTGGATGACAGGGGATAGAACAACGGTATTCAGACAGGGTTTGACCGGTTCGCTGACCATTGCCTGTAGAGACATACTGGTGACTGGTACACGAAACCCAGCCATCTTTGCAAGCACACTTGTATGTCCGGCGACTGCAATACTGACCCGGTTGGCAGCTATCATACCCTTTGTCGTCTCAACCCCGGTGACAGCCCCCGATCGAACCTTGATGCCGGTGACCTCGCATTGCTGAATGATGTCTACACCAAGATCACTGGCAGCACGCGCATAAGCCCAGCTAACGGCATCATGACGTGAAGTCCCACCCCGGCGCTGAATGAAACCGCCATGAATGGGAAAGCGGCAATTGAGGTTGATGAGTGGCATCAGTTCTTTGACTTCAGGCGCAGACAAAACTTTAGAATCGATAGTATTGATCATGATGGCGTTCGCCCAGCGACGTATACCATCCAGTTCATGATGGTTGTGCGCAAGTGTCAATATTCCGCGCTGGCTGAGCATGATATTGAAATTCAGGTCCTGGCTCAGCCCTTCAAAAAGCTGAAGTGAACGATCAAAAAATGCAGAGCTCTGTGGCCAGAAGTAATTAGATCGACTGACCTGGGTATTGCGACCCGTGTTACCACCCCCCAGGTAGCCTTTTTCGAGTACTGCGATATTCCTGATGCCGTGATCTCTGGCGAGATAGTAAGCAGTGGCGAGTCCATGCCCACCGGCGCCAATTATGACCACGTCGTAATGCTTTTTCGGTGTGACATGCCGCCAGACGGGCTTCCATTTCCGGTGCCCGCTCAGCGCATTCCTGATAACTGATAGTGCTGAATATCCTTTCATTGAATCCTCTTAGCGTGCCGGTACGGTGCTAACGGCATTGCGGACGGCATCTACAATCTTGTCGATTTCCTCACTCGAAACGCCGCATCAGGGCGCCGGGATCCGGGTCGCGACCCATGAGATTCCGAAACGCCTCGTCAGCGGGCACCGTGTTGCCTACCGAGAGGATCGAGTCGAAGTAGCGCTTGGCCATGTCAGGATCATACAAGCCGCCCGGTGCTGCCACGAAAGCCTCCGCAATGTCTGCGGCAATAACGTCAGATAGCAGGTAGGTGTAGACGCCGGCCGCATATTCCTGGTTAAACGTGTGGAAGGCATGTTGCACGTAAAGTACAAGGTCAATTGCTTGCGGAAGTTGCAGTTCTTCGAGGATGCGTTTTTCCTCAGAGATGGCATCGATCTGACGTCCGTCGGCCATCAAATGCAGTTGCATATCGACAATGGCGGTCCCCAGGAAATTCAGGGTGGCACTGAACACGCGGTCGTGCTTGGCGGCTGCCTCAACGCGCTCGATCAACTCGTCGGGCATGGGCTCACCGGTTTCATAATGACGCGCAAACCGTTTCAAAACCACTCGATCCAGGAGCCAGCGCTCATTCAGCAGTGAAGGCACTTCGATGAAATCCCAAGGGACCGTGATGCTACCCAGTGAAGGGTAATCGGCACCGTTTGACAGCATATGCAGGGCATGCCCGAATTCGTGGAAGATAACATTGGCGCGTTCCCAGGGAACCAGGACCGGGCCACCATCGGGCGAAGGGGTCGCAGCCGAATGCAGTGCAACCAGGGGTAACACTTCTCCGTCATGGCTCTCAGCCGAACGGTACTGGGATACCCATGAAGCCGGGCCCTTGCCGGTGCGCTGGAACAGATCAAGCCACAAAACGCCTGCAACTTCACCATTGCGGGACACTTCAAACACGCGGATTTCACTGGCGATCACCGGAACATCGTCAAGTTCCCGGAAAGAATAGCCATAGATCTGCCCGGCGGCCCAAAACATGCCATCAACCACGTTATTGAGTTCGAGATAGGGTTTCACTGCCTCACTGTTGAGATCAAATTTCTGCTGCCTGAGCTTCTCGCCGTAGTACAACCTGTCCCAGGGTTGCAATTCGAAATCCGCACCTTCTGCGTTGGCAATGGCTTGCATTTCCGCAATTTCGTCCAGGGTTGGTGCCATCAGCAAGTCCCAGGTGTTGGTCATCAGCTTCAGAGCAGCTTCCGGGCTGCCGATCATGCGAGCCGATGTTTGATAGTGAGCAAACGTTGGAAACCCCAGCAACCTTGCTTTCTCGCCTCGCAGTTTAAGGATTTCAGTCATCACCGGCCTGTTGTCGCTGTCGCCCGGATTCGCTCCGCGGGTTGACCAACACCTGGGACTTGCTGATGGCACCAACCCTGGACGAAATTGCG
>JBFZEL010000558.1:0-4507 GCA_041306925.1 Lysobacterales bacterium | reverse complement strand
TCCTGAATGGCCACTCGGACATGATCGGCGGTATCGCGGTGGTGGGCGAGGATCCGGAACTGGCCCAGAAACTCTGGTACCTGCAGAATTCCATCGGCGCCATCCAGGGGCCGTTCGACAGCTTCCTCGCCATGCGTGGCCTGAAAACTCTGGCATTGAGGATGAACGCTCATTGCCAGAACGCGTTGCAGATCGCCCGCTGGCTGGAGCAACACCCGGCGGTTGCACGCACCATTTACCCGGGACTTGAATCACACCCGCAACACGCGCTGGCGATGGCGCAGATGGCAGGCATGGGCGGCGGCATCATCAGTATCGACCTGAAAGGCGGGTTGCCCGCAGCGAGGAAAATGCTGGAAGGTTGCCGCCTGTTCTCACTCGCCGAGAGCCTCGGCGGCGTGGAGAGCCTGATCAATCACCCCGCCATCATGACCCACGCGTCGGTGCCGCCCGATAAACGCGCCGAGATCGGCATCACCGATTCACTGGTACGTTTGTCGGTGGGTGTTGAAGACGTCGATGACCTGATCGCCGAGCTGGACAGTGTCTTGTAGCGATTGGAAACAGTTAAGCATCGACTGTAACTATGCAAGATTATGAGTACTGTCAAATCATGCAACGATGTACACCTGTTAGTGGCTTCGATTGAGGCTGCGCGCTCAACAGGCCGGGTGGACTTCACTGCCCAGCCTTATCCGCCCCTTCGGGGTACCCTCAGCCGGGATTCCGCCTGATCGGGACCGCGCTGGCGGTACATCCTCGGCAATTGCTCCCGGCATTGCTCTACCTCCCACATCCCTGTGGTCATGTACCGTCAGCGCTCGATTTTCATCCATGAAAATCGTCCCTGGCGGAATCCCGTCTTCGGCGGATAAATGGGCACTGAAGACCACCCGGCCTGCTGAGCTTTGAAGCTGAAAGCCTTGCACACTGGTTCAGACCCGGCAGGTGCTTGCTGCCCGGGCGAACGTTGAAGCGCCGAGTAGCCGGGCGGATCAGGGGCGATCGGGCAGGATGCCCGATCGAGGCCGACCGGGACACGATGTACCGTGAGGCCGACCCGTCAAGATCCGGCCGGCTGCGAGGGCAGTCCCGGATGAACATCCGGGACCGCTGGGTCCGTGAGCACGGGCAGCAAGCGCCTGCCGGGTCCTGGCACCTTCGTCAGATTGGCTGTTTACCGACGTTTTCTGGTCTTAGTTCTTAAAATATTGTTGGAATTCACGCCAGGGCGTTATCCACCCCGCGCGATGTTCTCGCGCATCTTTGCAATGGTCACGGCATAGTCATCCGTGCCAAAAATCGCTGAACCGGAGACAAACGTGTCAACACCGGCACTGGCGATACTGCCGATATTGTCGAGGGTGACACCACCGTCGATCTCGAGCCGGATATCCCGGCCCGAGGCGTCGATCATGGCCCTGACGCGTTTGATTTTTTCCATTACGTAGGGGATGAATCCCTGGCCGCCAAAACCGGGGTTGACCGACATCAGCAACACCATGTCGAGTTCCCCGAGCGCCCAGTCGAGCACGCTGAGCGGCGTGGTCGGATTGAGCACCAGGCCGGCTAAACAGCCGCTTTCCCTGATCAGGTTGATGCTGCGGTCCACGTGGGTGCTGGCTTCGGGATGAAAGGTGATCATGCTGGCGCCGGCGTGCGCGAATTGTTTGATCAACTCATCGACCGGTTGCACCATCAGGTGAACGTCGATGGGGGCCGTAATACCGTATTTGCGCAACGCCTTGCATATCATCGGCCCGAACGTCAGGTTGGGCACGAAATGGTTGTCCATCACATCGAAGTGAACCCAATCCGCCCCGGCATCGAGCACCGCCTGCGTGTCTTCGCCAAGACGGGCGAAGTCAGCCGACAGGATCGAAGGGGAAATAACGCTGTGTTGCTTCATGATATTCTCCAATTCCGCCCTGGATGGCCCTGAAAAACCCCTGGCTGAAGTATATCGTGAATCAAAATTTCACGGGGACTACTTGATGCCCCTCGAGGCTTTTATCCGGTCGTAGGCGGCATTGATTTCCCGCACCCGTCGCTTGGACAATTCCATCATTTCCTCAGGTAAACCCTGCGACACGAGTTTATCGGGATGGTATTGCGAAACGAGTTTGCGGTAAGCACGCTTGATGTCCTGCTCGCTGGCATCGGGCTTCAAGCCCAGCGACGCATAGTCCTGTTGTATTGAATGTATCTGCTGCGGCACCTGCTGGTAGCCGCCTGACCCCGACTGTGCGCCGCCGCGCGCCCGTCTCATGGCGGCATAGACGTTGGCCGGAATGTGCAGAACTGTGCACGCACGCTGCAGAATCAGTTCCTCGGAAGCGAAGAGTGAACCATCGGCCAGTGCCGCTTCGAGCAGTAACTCGACAAACATGACGCGCAGTTCGTGACGCATCATCGACTGCCTGGCGAATTCACGCAGTGTGGCGTCGAGGTCAAAGTCCGGTTGCGTACCCTGCTGGAAGAATTGTATCGCCCGCTGCCGTTCCTGCGGGTCCAGTTGCAGGCGCCGCATCAGTTCCTCCGCGGCGGCGATTTCAGCCTTTGAAACTCGCCCGTCTGCCTTGCTGATATGGCCGAGCGTGGCAAACATCGCAGCGAAGAACGCGTCCCGGACACGGCTGACACCACCGAGTCCTGCCAGGAACCGGTCCACCATGTGGCCGAGGACTATGCCCAGGATCGCACCGACAATACCGAAGCGCAGCAGTCCGATGACGCCGCCGATCAACTTGCCCCACCAGTGGCCGGGTATCCTGAAACCGGTGTTATTCGCCAATGCTGTATTTCCCTTTTCGATGCCGAGACCGGCAAGTATATAATCGGGGTTCAGCCCGTCACAGTAAAAAAGGAACAATCGTGACCAATACTTCTCCATTGGCCTATTCCACCGGCATGATCGACTGCCTGACGCTGATCCACCAGGGCAAGGTGCGCGACAGCTTCGCCCTCGATGACAGGCATATGCTGATCGTCGCTTCCGACCGTCTGTCGGCCTTTGACGTTGTACTTCCCGACCCCGTTCCGGGCAAGGGCGCACTGCTGACGCAATTGTCGAACTTCTGGTTTGACAAGACCAGCAACATCATCGACAACCACCTGACCGGCATACCGGTCGGCGATGTCATCGCCGATCCGCAACTGGTGGCCCTGCTCGAACCGCGTTCGGTCATCGTCAAGCGCCTGACACCTTTGCCGCTGGAGGCCATCGTGCGCGGTTACCTGATCGGCTCGGGCTGGAAAGACTACCAGCAGACGGGTGCGCTGTGCGGCATTCCGTTACCGCCGGGTCTGAGACAGGCGGACAGACTGCCCGAAGTCCTGTTCACCCCATCGACCAAGGCCGCCGCCGGCAGCCACGATGAAAATGTCGATTTTGCCGCCATCGTGAGACTTATCGGTGAAGACCTCGCGACCCAGGTGCGGGACGCCAGTATCAAGATCTACCAGTTCGCCGCTGCATACGCCCTGCCGCGCGGCATCATCATCGCCGACACCAAGTTCGAGTTCGGTCTCGATGAAGACGGCAAACTGTACCTGATGGACGAGGTGCTGACCCCGGATTCATCACGTTTCTGGCCAACGGAAAGCTGGCAACCCGGCACCAGCCCGCCCAGTTTTGACAAGCAATTCGTGCGTGACTATCTCGAAACACTGGACTGGAACAAGCAGGCCCCCGGCCCGAAACTGCCAGCTGACATCATTGCATCCACCGTGCAAAACTACGCCAAAGCCTGCCGCATACTGACCGGCAGCGTCTGAAAGCAAAGGCAGAGTTTGCGGGTCTCTCCTATAATTCAACATCGATGGTGCAATGCGCACCGGGCACCGGGGATTTGACAGAGCATGGATACTTACCGGCCAACAGGCCTTTATCTAAAGGTTTTCTCAACACTGATTCTGTTATGCGTAGCGGGAACGACCGTGGCCGCAACCCACGACGTCACGGTATTCAACAGCTTTTTTACGCCAAACAACATCACCATCGCAGTCGGCGATACGGTGCGCTGGACGAATAACGCCGGCTTACATGATGTCACGGCCGATGACAACAGCTTTGCATCACCCACTTCCAGCAGTTTTGTCTTCTCACGCACCTTCATGAGTGTTGCGGAAATTCGTTACTACTGTTCCGTGCACAGTTCGCCGGGGCAGAATATCAACTCCAACATGAATGGCCGAATCAACGTGGTTGAGGCCACGCCTGCAACCGATGTCAGCATCGAGTCACTCAACGCTGCCGATGGCAGTCACGAGGCCGGCGAACGACACCGGTGTGGATGCAACGGCGATTTTTGTTTTCATCCAGTTCAGCATGAACGCGGGATTGAACGACGCCTGGTACAACCCGCTTACCAACGGCCAGGGTTTCTTTATCACCATTTTCCCGGACCTTGGCTTCGTCACGCTGGCCTGGTTCACCTATGACACTGAACTGCCACCGCCTGGCGCCACGGCCAACCTGGGTGATCCCGGGCACCGCTGGATGACG
>JBFZEL010000557.1:0-4849 GCA_041306925.1 Lysobacterales bacterium | reverse complement strand
ATACCCTGCTGTTCGATCAGGTCGGCAGCCTTGTGCGTCAGCACATCGGTTTGTGGATGCAGAGCGCCGCTGACCCGGTGAACGAAAAGCGTGATCGGCACGCCCCAGGTCCGCTGCCTGGAAATACACCAGTCCGGACGTCCCTCGATCATTCCGGTGATGCGCTCCTCGCCCCAGGCCGGAACCCAACGGATGGTCTTGATGGCCTTGAGTGCGCGCGACCGCAAACCGGCTTTGTCCATGTCGATAAACCACTGCGGCGTGACCCGGAATGCCGTCGGCGTCTTGTGCCTCCAGCAATGGGGATAACTGTGCTGAAATGACTCGTGCTTTAACAACACCCCGTTTTTTTGCAGCAACTCCACGACGGCCTCGTTGGCACTCCACACGAACATGCCGGCAAACAATTCCGTATCGGGCAGGAACAGACCGTTGCCGCCGACGGGACTCGTGACCGGCAGGTTGTAGACCTTGCCGACCCGAAAGTCATCTTCACCGTGACCCGGTGCCGTATGCACGGCGCCGGTACCGGCTTCGACCGTTACGTGATCGGCCAGGATAACGGGGACATTGCGGGCATAGAACGGATGCCGCAATAACTGGTGTTCCAGGGCTTCACCCGCGCAACTGCCGAGTTCTTCAACTGCCTCCATGCCAATGCGTTTGACGACGGCGTCTTTCAACGCATCCGCCAGTACGATGGCCAGTGACCGGCCCTGCCACTGCCCCTTGACCAGTACATAATCCAGCCCGGCGTTCAGCGCCACGCCCTCATTGGCCGGTAATGTCCAGGGCGTGGTGGTCCAGATCGGAATGCCGACTTCGGCTTCAACCGAGGTGACGCCAAACGCCGCCAGCACGGCGTTTTCATCCACTGCCCGAAACAGCACATCGATGGCGGATGAGGTCTTGTCCCGGTATTCAATTTCGGCCTCGGCCAGTGCCGAACCGCAATCAAAACACCAGTTGACCGGCTTGACACCCTGGTCCAGATGGCCCTCCTCGATGATCCTGGCCAGCGCGCGCACCATGTTGGCCTCGTAGGCAAAGCTGTTGCTGGCATAGGGGTTTTCCCAGGTGCCCAGCACGCCAAGTCGTTTGAACCCCTGGCGCTGCAGGTCGATCTGCTGATCGGCATATTCACGACATTTCTGCCGGAACGTGCGTGCATCCACATTGCGCCCGACCTTGCCGACCTTCTTCTCGACCTGCAATTCAATGGGCAGGCCATGACAGTCCCAGCCCGGCACATACGGCGAGTTAAAACCCGCCAACAGGCGTGACTTGACGACCATGTCCTTCAGAATCTTGTTGACCGCGTGACCCAGGTGGATATCACCGTTGGCATAAGGGGGTCCGTCATGCAGGATAAACAGTGGCCTGTCGGCCGTGTGCGCCAGGATGCGTTCATAGAGCCGGCTTTCTTCCCACTGCTGCAGCAGTTCGGGTTCACGGCTGGCCAGGTTGGCTTTCATTGGAAATGCCGTATCCGGCAGGTTGATCGTGTCTTTGTAATCCATGCTTATCTGTTCTTTTTTAGCTTGTCAGTTTTCATTTGGCGCCAGGCACACCCTGGCCCGCCGTTCATCTTCCCGCATTTGCACGACCAGGTCATCAATAACTTCAAAATGGGCTTCATCGCGCAGCTTCTTTATAAATTCGACTTCCATTTTCTGACCATACAGAGTACCGGCAAAATCGAAAAGATGCGCCTCGAGCAAGACCCCTTCGCCGCCGACCGCCGGACGTGTGCCAACATTCGCCACGCCATCGTGCCAGTCACTGTCACACCAGCGGGCCCTTATCGCAAAAACACCCAGGACCGGACAGGGCGTGGCAGTCACACGCAGATTCGCGGTGGGGTAGCCGAGGCGTCGGCCAAGTTGACGGCCCCTGATGACCCTGCCCGTCATACTGAACGGCCGGCCCAGCAATTGCTTCGCCTTATCGAGGTCTCCGGCAGCGAGACATTCCCTGATCATGGAACTCGATGCCCGGCAGTCGCCGACATCGAGCATCGGCACCGTGTGCAGGCGGAACCCCAGCCTTTCACCTGACAGACGCAGTGTTTTGATGTCACCTTGCCTGGCCCTGCCATAGCGGAAGTCCTCCCCCACGACAACATCCCTGGCTGATAATGTATCTGCTAAAACCGTCTGGACAAAACTGTCCGCATCCATGGCGGCAAGGGCCTGGTTAAACCGCATTAACCACACCAGGTCGATTCCCTCGCCCGCCAGGTAATCGAGCTTTTGACGCACCGACATCAGGCGTGCCGGCGCGCCGCTGGGATTGAACCAGGCTTGGGGCAATGGCTCGAAGGTTACAACCGCGATCGGTTTGTCGTCCCCGGCCAGTGACCCGCACAGCCGGATCAGCGCCTGGTGGCCACGGTGTAACCCATCGAAATTCCCGATGGTCACCACCGAATGCCGCAGCAATTGCCTGCCCGGATTGTCCCTGATTACCCGCATAAACGTGCCTGTCCACAAAGCAGCGAATTATAGCAGGCAGTGGCGTTTCGGCACGAAAAATTGACACTTGGGCGGGCTATTTGGAGCCGCGCACCAGGTCATGGGTTTTAAGACCGGCAACCATGCAGGTGAAAACATAAACGATGCCGCCAAAGCAGATGCCGAGGGTCAGGTTTTTGATTCTCAGCGGGACGCTTGCCTGGATCCAGCTTTCGATATCATGTGTCATGAAAAATAACAGGGCGCCCATTGCCACGGAGGCCACGCCGACCGCGACCCACAACCTGAGCCAGCCTTTTTCCGGTGCGTAGACCTCGCGTTTCCTTAAGCCGCGGAACAGCAATATTGCGTTCAGATAGGCGGCAACTGAACTCGCCAGCGCCAGACCGGCATGCGGTCCCTCAAATCCCTGGTACAACAGCACGCCCACAAACAACAGGTTCAGCAGCATGTTCGAGGCCATCGCTATAAGCGCGATCTTGACGGGGGTACGGGTGTCCTGGCGTGCGTAATAACCCGGGGCCAACACCTTGACCGCAATGAATGCGGGCAATCCGGCGGAATACGCGACCAGGCTGTAAGCCGACATGCGCACGTCATCCGGTGTAAATGCATCGTACTGGAACAGCGTGATCAGAATTGGCGCGGCGAGGATGACCAGGCCGACGGCAGCAGGTACCGTAATGATCACCGCCAGACGCAAGGCCCAATCGAGCGTCGCGGAAAACTCAGCGGTACTGGCCTGCGCGTGTTTTTGCGACAGGTTTGGAAGAATGACGGTCGCCAGTGCGATACCCAGAACCCCCAACGGAAACTCCAGTAAACGATCGGAGTAATACAACCAGGATACACTGCCGGTTACCAGGAACGTTGCGATAATACTGTCAATCAGCAAATTGACCTGGGCCACCGATGAGCCAAACAGGGTCGGGATCATCAGTTTGATGATGCGGCGCACGCCGCTGTGACGCCAGCCCCAGCGTGGCCGGGGCATAAGGCCCAGGCGCATCAGCGCCGGTACCTGGATGAGCAACTGCGCAAAACCGGCCACCAATACACCCCAGGCAAGGGCAGTCACTGGCACCTCGAGATGACCGGCCAGTAATAGCGCGGCGGCGATCAGTGACAGGTTAAGCAGGATTGGCGTTAATGCGGGTACCATGAAACGTCCGAAGGTGTTGAGTATTCCGCCTGCAAGCGCCGTTAACGAGATCAACATGATGTATGGAAAAGTGACCCGCAGCATGCTCGCCGACAGGCTGAATTCGGGCCGATCGTCGGCCACCCAACCGGGCGCGAACACATACAGAATCAAAGGGGCTGCCAATATGCCGATCGCGGTCAAAACCAGCAATATCCCGGCGAGAGTGCCGGTGACATGGTCGACCAGGTCGCGCAGGGCCCGTCGGTCGCCAGTGGCCTTGTATTCGGAAAGGACCGGTACAAACGCCGATGAGAAAGAACCCTCGGCAAACAGGCGGCGCATGAAATTGGGTATCCTGAAGGCCAGGAAAAAGGCATCGGTTTCGCCGCTTGCGCCGAACATTTTGGCCAGTACGACATCGCGCACAAAACCCATTATCCGGGAGAGCAGGGTTGCCGCGCCAACCGTCAGGGTTGATTTCAGAAGCTTCATACCTGTATGAACTCTGCTACCTGTCTCAACCCGTAAAAAATCATATGAAATTTCCTGTTAAATGATTGACCCGGCGAAAAAAAACAAAGATACTACGCGGCTACATTCTGAACCAGAATTTATGGAGATCTACCTTGGCTCACAGTTTATCAGCACGTAAGCGTGCACGTCAGGCCGAAAAGCATCGTTTGCGTAATGCCAGCCAGCGCTCGCATGTCCGTACAGCCATCAAGAAAGTACTCACGGCGATCGAGTCCGGCGACAAGAGTGCAGCAGAAAGCGCCTTCAAGGCTGCTGTTCCCGCCATCGACCGTTCAGTCGCCAAGGGTCTGATGCACTGCAATAAAGCTGCGCGGCATAAATCACGCCTTAACGGCCACGTTCGCGAGATGTAGTCGCCAGGCTCAGACCTTTCTGGGTCTTGAGCCAATGGACACAGATTACTAAAAAGCCCTGTCAGGAACAGGGCTTTTTTATGTTCAGGATGAACGGTACACCGCGGGCGCAGGACGCGCACGACTGCAGGGATGCAGGAGGTAGAGCACCAAGAGTAGGCGCCTTTAGGCGACGCAGGAGCAGTTGCCGAGGAGCGGTGCATGTCAGAGATAAGGCATTCCTGATATTTAGTCTACACTGACGGGCATCGGTTGCGATTGCCGTTGTTGTTCCTTTTCGAGGATTTTCATTTCATCCAGCGCGCGACTGATACTCTGCATCAATTCATCGGTGCCGGTCAGGG
>JBFZEL010000556.1:0-2701 GCA_041306925.1 Lysobacterales bacterium | reverse complement strand
CCCTGAGCCTCACCCTGGTGGCGATCCTGTCTGGTTATGCGGGGCTGGCGGATGCGGCGCCGGCGGCAAAGGCCAGCGCAAAGGCGTCAGCGGCTGTCCCGGAATTTCCCGTATCGACTGGTTCCATCGTCGGCTGGGCCAAGGGCCGCCTGCTTGTGGCGCCACGTGCCGGACTGTCCGACAAGGAGTTCGAGAAGGCGCTGAAGCCGCAGAATGCAAAATCCAAGGGTCGCTTCAAGCAGGCAAATATCCATGTGATCGAATTGCCGGCGGGCACGGACGAAGTGGCGGCCATGCAGGCGCTGAAAAAAGATAAGCGATTCAAATACGTCGAACTCGACTTGGCGATGGCGCCGGCCGCGAGTGTGAACGACCCCAATATCGCGAACAGTTGGCCCCTGCCAAAAATCCAGGCAACCACCGCCTGGGACACCTCCAACGGCAGCGGGGTGATCATCGCCATTCTTGACAGCGGCCTGGACGCCAGCCACCCGGACCTCAAAGCCAACTATGTTCCTGGCTGGAATTTTTACGACAACAACTCGAACACCACCGATGGCAGAGGCCACGGCACCGCTGTGGCGGGGACGGCGGCAATGGTAGCCAACAACAGCACCGGAAGTGCGGGCGTGGCTTATGGCGCCAAGATCATGCCGGTTCGGATATCTTCGCCCGACGGTATCGCCTACGGCAGCACCATGGCTCAGGCCCTCTACTGGGCGGCTGACAACGGCGCCAGGGTGGCGAACATCAGCTTTAGTGGCGTGCCGGGCAATTCCACGGTCCAATCAGCCGCACAGTACATGCGCAGCAAGGGTGGGTACGTGGTGGCTTCCGCCGGCAACAGCGGCGGACTTGAAAACGTCTCAGCCCATGACTCCATTCTGGCGGTTTCCGCCACTGACCAGAACGACGCGCGCGCCAGTTGGTCCAGCTATGGCCCTTATGTTGATGTTTCGGCGCCCGGTGTGAGCGTCTATTCCACGACTGTCGGTGGGGGATTCGGCAATTATTCTGGCACCTCCTTCTCCAGTCCCATTGTCGCCGCCACCGCGGCCCTCCTGATGGCGGCCAACAACAAGCTCACCCCGGCCGACATCGACAGGATTCTCACCTCCACTGCTACCGATCTCGGCACCACCGGACTCGACCAGTATTTTGGCCACGGCCGGATCGACGCGGCCCGGGCAGTGGCCGCAGCCAGATCCTATGTTGCATCTGACACCCAGGCGCCGACCATCAGCATCACCTCGCCGGCCAGCGGTAAGGTCAGCGGGGTCGTGGCGGTCGATGTAAGTTACTCCGACAACGTTGGCGTCAACCGGGCCGAGTTCTACGTAAACGGCAGCAAAATCGCCAACGATGACACCGGCCCGTTTGCCTTCGCCTGGGATACTGCCGGCCTTGCTGATGGCTCCTATAGCCTGGTGGCCAAGGCCATTGATGCCGCCGGCAACGTAGGAACCTCATCGTCGGTTTCCGTGACGCTCGGTAACGACACCATCGCCCCGGTCATCAGCAGCCTCAACCCTGCCAATGGTGCAACCGTTTCGCCGTCCAGGCAGACCATCTCGGCATCGGCGACAGACAACCAGAAGGTCGCCAAGGTCAGCCTGGTTATTGACGGCAAGGAGGTCGCCACCACCACCGGAAGTTCGATCAACTACAACTGGAACACCCGCAAGGTGGCCAAGGGTGCGCATACTGTAACGGTGCGGGCATGGGATGCGGCGGGGCTGGAAACGAGCAAATCCGTCACGGTTTACCGATAAGTCTTACAGCAGCAAGCCTCTGCAGGCTCCAGGCGCCCTTCGGGGCGCTTTTTTTGTCGGAAATTTTTACACGCTGGTGTGGGCGCGTGGCCAACAGCCTCCCGATCTTGTTGATAAATGCTTTATATTCAATATGTTGGTATTTCAACAGAAGTGCTGGCACGAGGCCTGCTTTTAATCGGGCATTAGAGACTTTTTTGGAGCCCAAAAATGAAAACTTCCCTGACCCTGATTTCCGCTGGCCTGATGGTGGGCTTGTTTGCAACTGGTGCACACGCTGCTACTCTGTGCTCCGCTTATGTTTCGCCGGCTACTCACCCTGGCGGTATTGCTGTCACCGACATGACGTTCATTGGCGCCGGCTCTGTCGCCCCGGGCAATGCCGACGATTGCTACGGTATTGTTCAAGCCAATGACTCTGGCAGCAATGTTTGGGCCGATACGGGTTGGACGCTTTTTGCCAAGGATGACACTCCGGGTGGGGAGACCGGCGGCACGATAAATGGTATTTCATTCGTGTTGGATGCAACTCCCGAAGGCGGGGCAACAAGCGGATTCTGGACCTTGTCTTGGACTGAGACTGGCACGCCTGGGTACGACCTGACCATGGATGTTGTGGGTGTTCTCAAGTCTGCGGACCGTTTTGCCTCTTACCTATTTGAAGATCTAACATTCACCGCCGACGCATCCGGTACTGGAACATTTAAAGTCTCCTATGTGAATAACGGTTCGCAGATCCCTGACCTTTCTCATCTGTCCCTCTATTACAAGAATGCTGTGAACAGCACCAGCAGTGGTGAGACAAGCAGCACAACTAGTGGCGATACAGGTGTCCCGGAGCCGGGTGTGCTGGGACTGTTGGGAATCGGCCTACTCGGTCAGGCTCTTCTGCTCCGCCAGCGTCGCCGTCGCCTGCAGAAGTAATTTCA
>JBFZEL010000555.1:0-3379 GCA_041306925.1 Lysobacterales bacterium | reverse complement strand
GACAGACTGCTCACGCTTCTGGGCGGTAACGATCACCTCTTCCATCAGGTTCTGGGCGCTGGCGGGGAGGCTCAGCGCTGCGCAGACCGCGACGGCGAGCGCGGTATGTGCCAGCTGTTTTCGCATGGTTTTTTGACCTTTATGAACAGAGTTCGCAGAACTGCCGAGGCTACAGGGGCTTGTTTACAGATTTGTGACCATGGGCGCGAATCAAAAGACAATTGCGACGTCTTTACCGACTTCCACCTAACTTGGGCAATAAAAGGTTCACAATGCTGACATAATTGCGCCATCGGCACCCGCCGGGGACACGCTATACTCTTCTGCCAGCGCAACCGGCAGTGTTGCGGACTGAGCTGAGCAGAGCCGATTTCGGCAATATCCTGGCGCCTGTGCCAGCATTCCACTCACTAAAGATCATGACACCGACACCATGGATCACGAGGATATCGGCAGCAACATTTCAAGCAATCGGCCATTTCGTGAAGTCCTTTGGGGCTACGCCTCACGACGCGGCGTCATAAAAGGCGGCCTTGCCGCGGCCGTGGGCACATTCCTGGGAATTCCATTCGCCTTCGGCAAGCCCGATGACAAAGAAGGCTCTCATGGCTCGGGGCACCCGGATAGGGAAAACGGGCGAGTCAATTTTACACCGGTCGCGGTGGCCGATGGCGGCGGCCCGGAGCCCAATATCTCTGCGGACTACCGGTACCAGGTGCTGATCCCCTGGGGTACGGCGCTTGATAGAAATGCCGCTGATTACAGCGGCGACCCCGACCGCCGTGCCACGGCCAGCGAGCAGGCCCGGCAGGTAGGTATAGGCCATGATGGCATGCGTTTCTTCCCGTTTCGCGGCAGCAGTACACACGGCCTGCTGGCGCTCAACCACGAGTATGGTGAGAACAAACACGTGCTGGGCAAGCCGGCTCCGGCAAATCTTGAAGAGGTCAGGCGCTCCCAAAATGCCCACGGTATATCGGTGGTGGAAATCCGCAGCGATGCCGGTCGCTGGGAACTGGTAAAGGGCAGCCAGTACAACCGGCGCGTACACGTAAACACCCCGGTGGAGTTCAGCGGTCCGGTTGCAGGCAGCGATCTTGTTTTCGCCAGGGCGGATGCCGCGGGCACACTCAACAACTGTTCCAACGGCTTCACACCCTGGGGCACCTACCTCACCTGCGAAGAAAACTTCAACTACTACTTCAATGACCCCGGCAGCGACTGGAAGGCGACAACGGAGCAGGCGCGCTACGGCATTTCGCGCAAAGGCCTGGGCTTTGGCTGGGGTAACTTTGATGATCGATTCAGCCTTGCAACTGGCGGCCATCCTACCGTGGTCAATAGCTTCGGCTGGGTGGTGGAGGTCGATCCCTTTGCGCCCGATTCGAAACCGGTCAAGCGTACTGCGCTGGGCCGTTTCAAACATGAAGGGATCGCCATTGTAGAGGGCAGCGGCGGTCGCATCGTCGGCTACATGGGCGACGATGAGGCCAATGACTACATCTACAAGTTCGTCTCCGACGGCAACTGGCAGTCAATGCGTGCCCGGGGCTTGAGCCCCCTGGACCACGGCACCCTGTACGCTGCGCGCTTTGACGAGGACGGTAGCGGCGAGTGGCTGGAGCTGAGCCTGAACAACAGGGTGATCAAGGACGCCGGGCGTTTCAGCTCCGAAGCCGAGCTGCTGACCTATGCGCGCATAGCTGCGGATATCGCCGGGGCAACGCCGATGGACCGTCCCGAGTGGACCGCGGTGGCGCCCAATGGCGATGTGTACTGTACGCTGACCGCCAACCTCGTACGCAAGGTGGCGGATGCTGCCAACCCGCTCGCACCCAACCCGCACGGCCACATCATTCGCTGGCGTGACAGCGACCAGCACACCGGTCGCGACTTCAACTGGGATATTTTCATCGTCGCTGCGGATACCCACGGCGAGGGCGACGAACGGACTTTCTCCGGTCCGGACGGGCTGTGGATCGACCCGGATGGCCGCTTGTTCATCCAGACCGATGCCGGGCAGAGAAAAGGGCTCAACAACCAGATGCTGGTCGCCAGTACCTCCGAAAGTGGCGGCAATCCGCAGCTACGGCGGCTATTCACAGGCGTGATCGGCGATGAGATCACTGGCATCACGGTGACGCCGGATCGGCGGACCATGTTCATTAACATCCAGCATCCGGGCAACGGCGACCCGACCCTCACCAACTTCCCGGCGCCACAGGATGGTGTGACCATTCCCAGGGATTGCACCATCGTCATCAACCGCAAGGATGGCGGGATTATCGGTTCATAGATTCAGCGGGAGGTACCTTCAACACTCCCGGTTTCGGCTAACGCTTTTTCCTGGTGCAGGCACCTAAGCCTCACCCGCCAGGACCTGCCACCAGCGTGTGAACTATTACCCAGACCGCAATCTTCGATTGACCTTGGCGGCTGCGCACGGCAGGATGCCCCGGTGCCTTTGCGCACCAACCCGATTTCAACCTTCAAGTGAGCACCATGATCACGCAGCAGCTGCAACAGGATTGCATGTACAGGAGTCACGGCACCGCGCCCGTGGCCAATGTGCGCCTGTGGGAAAGCGGCGTGGTTTGAGGAAGCTCTGAAGTAAATACACTTTGATAAAAGGCCTCCGAGAACCCTGATTCCGGAGGCCTTTTTCGTTTCAAGCAGAAATTTTTCTCCGCCTTCAGGGTTCCCGGCCGCCGCAGGACGAGAACCGTGAAAAGGTCATTGCACAACAACATTCGCACCATTTACCTGATGGGGTTCTTCCAGAGCTTCATGGTGGTGATCCCCGTATTCGTGCCGCTGCTGCAGGGACATGGGCTGAGCATGAGCCAGGTCCTGCAAACCCAGGCCCTGTTCGCCCTGACGATCGCGCTGTTCGAGGTGCCCTCGGGCTACCTCGCGGACATCTGGGGCAGGCGGCCGGTGATCCTGGCAGGCTCGGCCATCAACGCCGTCGGTTTCCTGTCCCTGTTGTGGGCAGACAGCTTCGCGGATTTCGTGGTGTACGAAGTCATTCTCGGTGTGGGGTTCAGCCTGATCTCCGGGACTGATCTTGCGCTGCTGTACGACACTGAAGTGTACCTGCGGAAGAAGGCGCAGCCCGGCGCAGCGGGTGCGGGAAAATCCCTCAGCCGCCTGATCTCGCTGGAAGCCGCCGCCTCAGGTATGGCCGGTGTAGCCGCCAGCCTGCTGCTGTTGTGGTCGATGGATGGTGTGATCATCGTGCAGGTCTGCGTGGGTGTGGTACCGGTAATCCTTGCCCTGCTCCTGATGGAGGTGCCCAGGTCACCCCGCGAGAGTGGCCACAGGGACAACCTGCGCCAGATCTTCGAGCTGCTGCTGTTCGGCAAACCGGTAGTGTTCT
>JBFZEL010000554.1:0-4860 GCA_041306925.1 Lysobacterales bacterium | reverse complement strand
TTCTGGATCATTTCGGTAATCCTGGTGCTGGCCGGACTGGCGACGTTGAAGATCAGATGAAAACGAAGACCAGACAAAACCAGGCCCTGCGGAGTCCGCGTCAGAACCGGACGGTCAAGCTGGACGCCTGGTTGCTGGTGCCGGCGCTGTTGCTGGTTGCCACCGGGCTGGTGATGGTCGGTTCCGCCTCGATTGCGATCGCCGAAAGCAATGGCGTGGCCACCTACTACTACCTGTTGCGCCACCTGATCTACGTTGTGCTGGGCCTTGGGCTGGCCATGTTTTTCCGCGCGGTCCCGATTGATTTTCTGGCGCGTGTCAGCCGCCCGATGATGGCGTTGTCGGTGCTGCTGCTACTGCTGGTTTTCGTCCCCGGCATCGGCCTGCGCGTCAACGGCAGCGCGCGCTGGATAACCCTCGGTTTTGTCAATTTCCAGGTGGTCGAAGCGGTCAAGGTCATGGTCATCATCTACATGGCGGGCTACCTGGCGCGCAAGGCCGACATGGTCAGGATCAGGTTTTGGGACACGCTCAAACCGCTGGTGCTGGCGGCGATGCTGACCGGCGTCCTGCTGATCCAGCCCGACCTCGGCAGCGCCGCGGTGATCACGGCGATCGTCGGCGGCATGGTGTGGCTGGCGGGCGCCGCCTGGCGGCACATCCTGGTGCTGGGCATGGCGGTGCTGCCGGTATTCGGTTTCGCGGCCATGGAGCCCTACCGCCTGAGACGTATCGTCAGTTTCATCAATCCGTGGGCGGATCCGTTCGACAGCGGTTTCCAGTTGACCCAGGCCCTGATCGCGGTCGGCCGCGGCGAGGTCTTTGGGGTCGGCCTGGGGGCCAGTATCCAGAAACTGTTTTACCTGCCCGAAGCACATACCGATTTCATCTTCGCGGTGCTGGCCGAGGAATTTGGCCTGCTGGGCGTGATCTTCATCCTGGCGCTGTTCATGCTGCTGGTCTCGCGCATCATGATCATCGGCCTGATGGCGCACCGCATGGAAAAGCCGTTCGCCGGCAATGTCGCCTTTGGCATCGGGCTGTGGATCGGTCTGCAGGCGCTGGTCAGCATGGGTGTGAATCTCGGTGTGCTGCCCACCAAGGGCCTGACGCTGCCATTGATCAGTTCGGGCGGCAGCAGCGTGCTGATGACCTGCCTGGCTCTCGGCATCGTCTTCAGAATCCGTTACGAACTGGATCGTGATGCACCCTTCAATGTCGCCAGGGACCCCTACCTCGCCGGAGCGCACCGTTGAGCAGGCCGGGCCAGGGTGTGTTGATCATGGCGGGCGGCACCGGCGGTCACATCTTCCCCGGTCTCGCGGTCGCCGAGGTATTGAAAACACAGAAAGTGCCGGTACGCTGGCTGGGCGCCGAGGGCGGTATGGAAACACGTACTGTACCGGCAGCAGGGATTGCCCTCGACGTCGTCGCCATCAGCGGCTTGCGTGGCAAGGGCGTGCTGCGCTGGCTGCGCATGCCGCTGATGCTATTGCGTGCGGTCTGGCAGGCGCGGCGTCTGCTGGACGCGAACCGGCCCGGCTGCGCCGTCAGCTTTGGCGGCTACGCGGCAGCGCCGGGCGGGATCGCCGCCTGGACCAAGGGCATACCGGTGCTGGTGCATGAACAGAACCGTATCCCCGGTATGACCAACCGCCTGCTGTGTCGTTTTTCGCGCAGGGTGCTGCAGGGTTTCCCGGGCACATTCCCGGCGAAGATGGCCGCGATCGACAGTGGTAACCCGGTGCGTCGCGAGGTCGCCGCGCTGGCCGACCCGCAGACACGGCTGGCCGGACGCGCAGGCCCCCTCAGGGTGTTGGTGACCGGCGGCAGCCAGGGCGCCCAGGTTTTGAACCGGGTGGTGCCCGCCGCAGCGCAGATACTATCCTCATCAATCGCTCTTGAAATACGTCACCAGGCGGGTGCAAAGCGCGTGGACGAAGCCGTCGAAGCCTATGCCGCCGCCGGTGTGAAGGCCGAAGTCACACCGTTTATCAGCGACATGGCCGCGGCTTACGCATGGGCCGACCTGGTGATCTGCAGGTCGGGCGCCCTGACCGTCGCGGAACTCGCGGCGGCGGGTGTGGCGTCGCTGCTGGTGCCGTTTGCGTTTGCCGTCGATGACCACCAGACCCGCAATGCCGAATACCTGGCAGAAGCCGGGGCCGCGGTGATCCTGCCCCAGTCGACGCTGGACGCGCAGATCCTCGCCACAGCGCTGCAACCGCTGCTGTCCGACCGCGGCAAATTGTTGCACATGGCCATCGCAGCCAGGCGCATGGCCCTGCCCGATGCGGCCGAAAAGGTCGTCGCGGCCTGCCGTGAATGGGTGGCGGGATGAATACGTCCGGCAGCCACCTGCGACCGATGCGCCGTATCAGGCGCGTGCATTTTGTCGGTATCGGCGGCGCCGGCATGAACGGCATCGCCGAGGTGCTGGTCAACCAGGGTTTTAGCGTCAGTGGCTCCGACCTGCAGGAATCCAGGGCGACCGCACATCTCAGGGAACTGGGGGTGAAGGTCTCAATCGGTCACGACGCCGCGCAGATCGAGGGTGTCGATGTGCTGGTGGTGTCAACCGCCGTGCCCGCAGGCAACCCGGAAGTCAGCGCGGCCCGGCAACTCAGGATACCGGTCGTGCCAAGGGCCGAGATGCTGGCGGAATTGATGCGTTTCAAACGCGGCATCGCGGTGGCCGGCACCCACGGCAAGACCACCACGACCAGCCTGACCGCCAGCCTGCTGGCCGAGGCGGGCCTGGATCCGACCTTTGTCATCGGCGGCGTGCTCAATTCCTGGGGCAGCAACGCCAGGCTTGGCCAGGGTGAATACCTGCTGGCGGAGGCGGACGAGAGCGACGGTTCCTTCCTGTTGCTGCAACCGATCATTGCGCTGGTGACCAACATCGACCGCGATCACCTGGACAACTACAAAAACAGCTTCGAAAACCTGAAAAAGGCCTTCGTGGAGTTTCTGCATCACCTGCCGTTCTACGGCGCCGCGATCCTGTGTATCGACGATCCGCAAATCCGCGCGCTGATCCCCCGGATGAGCCGTGCGGTGGTGACATTCGGCCTGTCCGAAGCCGCCGATATACGCGCCACCGATATCCGCCAGCACGGCCGTGAAATGGTCTTCAAGGTGCAATTGCCGCAACCGTCCGAAGCCATCGAGGTGCGCATCAACCTGCCGGGTCTGCACAACGTGCGCAACGCGCTGGGCGCGATCGCCGTGGCCTGGGAAATCGGCATCGACGTCGGCGCCGTGGTCGGTTGCCTGCGTGAATTCAAGGGCGTCGGCCGCCGTTTTGCCGAAATCGGTAACCTGCCGTTTGGCAACGGGATGGCGTGGGTGATCGAGGACTACGGCCATCATCCTGCGGAACTCGAGGCGACCATCGCCGCGGCCCGCCAGGGCTGGCCGGAGAAACGCATCGTCGCGGTTTTCCAGCCACACCGTTACACCCGCACCGCCAGCCTGTTCGATGAGTTCAGCCGCGTGCTGTCGGAGGCGGATGTCGTGGTTTTAACCGATATCTATGCGGCCGGGGAAGCCGCCATCGAAGGTATCGACAGCGCTGCTTTGTGCAAATCCATCCGCGTGCGCAACAAGGTCGACCCGGTGCTGGTGCACGATGTGCAGGAGTTGACCGTCTCCCTGCCGGCCCTGCTGAAGGACGGCGACCTGTTGTTGCTGCTGGGCGCGGGCAGTATCGAACAGGTGGCGCATGAACTGCGTGACACGGGCTTCAGACTGGAGCAAGCAGCATGACGTCGAACCCGGCGATGAAAACCCGCGACCCCGCCAGTTTTGGCCATGTCGGTTTGCTGGTGGGCGGTGCAAGCGCCGAGCGCGAGGTTTCCCTCAATGGCGGCCGTGCGGTATATGCAGCCCTTCAGCGCAACCGCATCAGCGCGGAGGTCTTCGATGGCAGCGCGGCCCTGTTCGGGGCCATCAACGCCGGCCGTATCGACCGGGTCTTCAACCTGATGCACGGGCCGGGCGGCGAAGACGGCGCGATACAGGGTGCGCTGGACCTGATGAAAATTCCCTATACCGGCACCGGCTTTCTCGGTTCGGCGCTCAGCATGGACAAGGTCAGGTCCAAGTGGATCTGGGAGCGGCAGGGGATCACCACGCCGCCGTTTCACCTTTTGCGGATCGATGCCTCATTACCCGACGGTTTTATTGAAAAGTGGGGTCTGCCATTGTTTGTCAAACCCGCGGGCCTGGGCTCCAGCATCGGTATCACCAAGGTCGAGCAGGCCGATGAACTCGTCGCCGCGATCGCCCTGGCGCGCAGCTACGACCGCAACGTGATCATCGAACCCGCAGTCAAGGGCAATGAGTATTTTGCCGGCATCCTCGGCGACCTGGCGCTGCCGCTGATCCATATCAAGACGCCGCGCAGCTTCTATGACTACACCGCCAAGTATGAATCCGACGAGACCCGCTATTTCTGCCCGTGCGGCCTGCCGAGTGAGGTTGAGAAGACCCTGCAAAAACAGTCGCTCGAGGCCTTCCAGGCGCTGGAGTGTTCGGGTTGGGGACGGGTGGATTTCATCGTCGATGAGGCGGGTAAGGCCTGGTTCCTCGAAGTCAATACGACACCCGGCATGACCGACCACAGCCTGGTGCCGCAGGCGGCCGCGCAGATCGGCATCGGTTTCGACGAACTGGTCTGGCGCATCCTGGAGAGCAGCCTGTGAGCGCCGCGGGAGGCCAGGCCATGCGTCATGGCAGCCGGGGGTTCAGCAGCGGCGTGGTGCTGGTCATGGTGCTGTTCGTGCTGGCCGTGGCGGGCGTCGTGTGGGTTTATAACGGCATGATCGCGCAGGAGCGCTGGCCGATACGCTGGCT
>JBFZEL010000553.1:0-8764 GCA_041306925.1 Lysobacterales bacterium | reverse complement strand
CAATGGATATCACCGCTCAACTCGGATTCAGGCGCCTGTCGATCGCAACCGAACGGATGACTGAAGAGCAATAATGTCGGCAAATCCAGTTACATTGAACGCAGCGACCGTCTACAAACGCCTGTGGGGATACACGCGCCGATACTGGCCGATGTTCCTGCTGGGCATCGTCGGTGTCAGCCTCGATGCCGGTATGCAGGCGATGTTCATCGGTTTTGTCAAACCCCTGATTGACCGCGTATTCGTTGAGAAGGATGCCGCTTACGGGTTATGGCTCGCGGCAGGCGTCATGGGTGTCGTGCTGCTGCGTATCGCCGGTCATTTCGCTGGCGAATACGGTATGGAGTGGACCGGCAGGCGTGTCGTGGCCGATCTTCGCAAGGCACTGTTTGCCAGTTACCTGCAGTTGCCAGCCACGTTTTATGACCATAACTCGCCCGGCCAGTTGATTTCGAAACTCGCCTACAACAGCGAACAGGTTGCACACGCCGCGACCAAGGCCATCATTTCAGCCTTCCGCGACGTCATGCTGCTGGTTTACCTGGTGGGTCTGATGCTCGTCACGAACGCCCGCCTGACCGCGGTACTGCTGATACTGGTGCCGGTAATTGCGCTGGTGGTGACCGTGATCAGCCGCAAGTTCCGGAAAATATCCCGCAACATCCAGAATTCAATGGGTGACGTCGCGCACGTGACGGAAGAAGCGGTGATCGGGCAACGGGTGGTCAAGGTCTTTCTCGGGCAGGAAACCGAACGAAACCGCTTTGAGCGTGTTAACGAACGTACCCGTCGTTTGCATATGCGCATGGTTTCAACCCATATGTTCAGTTCCTCGCTGGTGCAATTTGCCGCCGGTATTGCGCTGGTGGTTCTGATGCTGATCGCAACCCGCCCGGCGATGTTGAGCCAGATAACGGCAGGTACTTTTACCGCCATATTTTTTGCCATGATTGCAACCATTCCGCCGCTCAAGCGTTTGACTGGCGTGCAATCGCAAATGCAAAAGGGCATTGCCGCGGCGGAGAGCATTTTTATTGTCCTTGACACCGAAAAGGAGCAGGACACCGGCACCTACGTAACCGACCGCGTCAGGGGCGAGATTGAATTTAAAAACGTCAGCTTCCGCTATGACACTGGTCATCAGTCAGCGCTGGAGAATGTCAGCCTGCATTTTCCGGCTGGCAGCGTGACCGCCGTGGTCGGGCAAAGCGGCAGTGGCAAAACCACGCTGGCCGGCCTGTTGCCGCGTTTCTATCGCTACAGTGAGGGTCATATCCTGCTGGATGGGTACGAACTTTCGGACTACAAGCTTGACAACCTGCGCAGACAGATTGCGCTGGTCAGCCAGGACGTGGTGTTGTTCAACGATACGATTGCCGGCAATATCGCGTACGGTGCGCTTGAAGGCGTCGACCGCGATGCCATCACCCGTGCCGCCACGGCGGCGTACGCGATGGAATTCATCGAAAAGCTGCCCAAAGGCCTGGATACCGTGCTGGGTGAAACCGGCACTTTGCTCTCAGGCGGCCAACGGCAGCGTCTGGCCATTGCCAGGGCCCTGCTGAAGGATGCACCCATCCTGATCCTCGATGAAGCAACCTCGGCGCTTGATTCCGAGTCGGAAAGGGCTATCCAGGGCGCGCTCAAACAGGTCATGAAAGGCCGCACAACGCTGGTCATCGCACACCGCTTGTCCACCATCGAGAACGCCGACCAGGTCATCGTACTTGGGGCAGGGCAGGTGATTGAACAGGGTACGCACGCGGAGTTGCTGGCCAAAGGCGAGACCTATGCCCGCCTCTACCATACCCAGTTTGCCATCCAGGGTCATGCTGCTGACTAGTACCGCCATGCGCGCTGCGACTGAAAATTGGCTTTTGCGGCACTGGTATGGCCCGCACCGGCCACCATGGTATCTGCGCATGCTGGAACCGGTCTACTCCGCCGTATTTCAATATGTTCAAAAGAAGGGCGCAACCGGCACCGCACGCGTCCAGCCGGGGTTACCGCTCATCGTGGTGGGCAATATCACCGCGGGCGGCAGTGGTAAAACCCCGCTGGTGATGCACTTGTGCCAACTCGCTGCTGCCATGAACATCAAAGTGGGAATCGCCACCACCGGTTATGGCAGGCAAGGCAAGGATACCCGCCTGGTCCACGCCGACAGCGATGCGGTCAGCTGCGGCGACGAACCGGTCCTGCTCGCAACACGTGCCGGCGTGCCCGTCGTGGTTGCAGCGCGTCGCGTTGATGCCATAAGAAAACTCGAGGAAATGGCTCTTGACCTTGTCATTTCCGATGACGGACTGCAGCAGCCTGACCTGCCGGGAGATATGGAGTTGTGTGTCGTTGACGGCGAGCGCGGACTCGGCAATGGCCGTCTTTTGCCTGCCGGGCCATTGCGTGAGCCCGCCGCCCGTCTCGACCAGGTTGATTATGTCGTCACGACCGGTATATGGAGTGGAAAACCGGCAAACCTGGCTACGTTCGTGATGGACCTGGAGGCCGGTAGCCTGTATTCACTCGATGACAACACGTCCATTACAGCAGATCAATTCCGGCAAAAATACAACGGAATGACGGTTCATGCAGTCGCCGGTATCGGCAATCCGCAGCGATTCTCGAAAACGCTGGAAAAGCTGGGCATCACGCCTGTTTTACACGCGTTTCCGGACCACCATTCATTCGAGCGCAGGGATTTTGAGTCAATACCGGAAGGACAAGCGATTATCATGACGGAAAAGGACGCGGTAAAGTGCCGCACCATGGGTTTGGCGGAGGCGTGGTACCTGCCGGTTGCCACACGTCTGCCCAAGTCATTTGAAATTGCCTTCAGGGAGCATCTTGTGAGGTTGCTGGAGATGACAAAATGAGCTTGGCCAAGACCACCGGGGCATATCACATCGTCATTCCGGCGCGATTTGCCTCCGAACGGTTGCCCGGCAAGGTCTTGCTGGATCTGGCAGGAAGGCCCATGTTGCAGCACGTCTGGCAGCACGCCTGCGAATCCAAAGCAGAATCCGTGACGATCGCAACCGATGATGAGCGTATTGCCAGCGTTGCCGAAGCGTTTGGCGCACGGGTGGTGATGACGGCAGCACAGCATCAGAGCGGCAGCGACAGGATTGCCGAATGTGCTGCGCAACTGGACTGGCCGGATGCACAACTGGTGGTCAACCTGCAGGGTGATGAACCGCTCATGCCGCCGGCCTGTCTTGACCAGGTGGCTGCGTTGCTGGATCAGTCTGCAGACTGTGAAATTGCCAGTCTTTTCTGGCCAATCACGGAAGTTGCCGAAGTGCAGAATCCGCATGCCGTAAAAGTTGTCACCGACACGCTTGACCGGGCCTTGTACTTCAGCCGTGCGCCGATCCCGTTCGCCCGCTCCTATGCCTCGATTGCCGAGGCGCTGAAAGCCGGAGTGGTGTGGAAGAGACACCTCGGACTGTATGCCTACCGCCTGGCCGCGCTGCGCCGTTATGCAGCGTACCCACCAACACCCCTGGAGAGTTGCGAGCGTCTCGAGCAACTGCGCATCATGGAGCGGGGTGGCCGTATTGCGATGGCGTGTGCCTGTGAATTCATACCGGCAGGTGTCGACACGGCGGAGGACCTGCAGCGGTTACGGTCTTTAATGCAATAAGCACAAATATGCAATATCATCATGATTAATATACTTTTTGTTTGCATGGGAAATATCTGCAGGTCACCTTCGGCTGAAGGCTTTTTCGCCGCCGCCCTGCAAAAATCCAGGTTCAGGGCGCAGGTTTCCATCGACTCCGCCGGCACCCACGGCTACCACATCGGCCAGGCGCCTGATGCGAGGGCAGTGGCAACGGCGTTGAATTTCGGAGTCGATATCAGCCAGTTACGCGCACGCAAGGTCGGCGCTGCCGACTTCGATCACTATGACCTGATCATCGCGATGGATAACAATAACTACCAGGACCTGCAGAGAATCCGTCCGGCGGGTTCCATGGCGAGTCTGCAAATGATGATGCAATACCACCCTGATGCCCGACCCGAAGAGGTGCCGGATCCGTATTATGGTGGCATGGACGGTTTTACCTACATGTGTGAATTGCTGAAAGCAGCCACCATGGGATTGTTGGAAAATGTTGAGGGGCAACTGGGCAAGTTGTGAAAAAAGCCGGATTACCGCCAGCCATAAAAGAGTTTGACGGCAAGCAGTTCGCCCGGCGTTTGTCCGCCGGTCCCGGTGTCTACCTGATGCGCGATGTCGCAGGCGCCGCGCTGTACGTTGGCAAGGCCGCAAACCTGCGCAAACGTGTTGCCAGTTACTTTGACGCGCGTCCAAAGATCGACCGCATCATGCGGATGGTTGCGCGGATTCATACCATCGAAGTCAGTCTCACGCGCACCGAGGCCGAGGCCCTGTTGCTCGAGAACGAGTGGATCAAGTCGCTTAAACCCCGTTATAACGTGTTGCTGCGCGATGACAAGAGTTATCCCTGGCTGATGATCGGCAGCGATCAGGAGTTTCCGCGTATTGCCTTCCACCGCGGGGTCAGGGAGAAAGGCCGGCGTTACCTTGGCCCGTATCCTTCAGCCAGTTCGGTCAGGGAGAGCATCAACCTGATCCAGAAACTTTTTCTGCTGCGCAACTGCGAGGACAATTACTTCAGCCACCGGACCAGGCCGTGTCTACAGCACCAGATCAAACGCTGCACCGCGCCCTGCGTGGGCAAGGTGAGTATTGAAGACTATGCGGGGCAGGTGGATGACGCCCTGTTGTTCCTGCGGGGACAAAGTCAAAAGGTGATTTCCCGCCTGATCAACCGCATGGAGCACGCCGCCGGTTTGCAGCACTATGAACATGCGGCGCAATACCGTGACCAGATCAACCACCTGAAGCAAATGCAGGCGCGCCAGTTTGTCTCGGCCGGTAACGGTGACCTGGATATCATCGCCCTTGCACGGATCGACACCAGCGTCGCCATCGAAGTGATTTCGGTCCGCGGCGGACATAGCCTCGGCCAGCGCGACTATTTCCCCAGCCAGTCCGAGGGGCATGCGGATGCTGAAATACTGCATGCGTTTCTGGGTCAGTACTACAGCGATCGTCAGGCCCCGCCGGAAATCATCATTTCTCATCCGTTGGAGCAGGAAAAGCTGTTTGAAGCGGTGTTTCGCGAAAGCAGTGGCAGAAAGGTGGAAATCCAGTCTCATCCGCGCAGCCACCGCCGCAACTGGCTCGAGCTGGCTGGTCGAAACGCGCTGAACGCACTGCATATGCGCAGTTCAGAATCGACCCGTAGCAGCCGGCAATTCGAGCAACTTGCCGACCTGCTGAAACTGGAGGAAACACCCAAGGTTATTGAATGTTTTGATATTTCGCATACATCCGGTGACAAGACGGTGGCTTCCTGCGTGGTATTTGACCCTTTAGGCCCGGTCAAGTCACGCTACCGCCGTTACAACCTCGACGGGTTTGAACCAGGGGATGATTATGCCGCGATGCGGGAGGTCATGACTCGCAGGTACCAAAAATTACAGAAGGAAGAGGCTCAACTGCCGGACCTGATCCTCGTCGATGGTGGCAAGGGTCAGTTGGGCATTGCAGTGGAAGTGCTGTCAGAATGCGGTCTGGGTGACATTCCGGTCATGGGCGTTGCCAAGGGACCCTCGCGGCGGGCAGGTCACGAGGAATGGGTCTTGCCCGTTGCTCCCCACAGCCTGCAGCCAGGCCCCGAATCCGCCGCCTCACACCTCGTGCAGAAGATCAGGGATGAAGCACACCGTTTTGCGATTACCGGTCATCGTGGCCGCCGTCAGAAGGCGGCGAACCATTCAGTACTGGAAGACATCCCGGGCGTCGGGGCGCGCAGGCGACGTGCCTTGCTGACCCATTTTGGTGGTATCCAGGGTGTGCGCAAGGCGGGCATCGAGGAGTTGTCAGGTATCCCGGGGATCAACCGGCAATTGGCTGGCCGGATATTCAAAGCGCTGCATGAACAATAAAATGCCGCGTTTGTAAAAAGCTTGTAACCGGCTGTGATATTCCTGCAAAAAATCCCGGCTGTCTGCGATAATAAGCACATAACCATAACCGGACCTAAGCGATGAAAATGACGTTCCCGATGATCCTGACGCTGTTGCGTATAGCGCTGATTCCCGTCCTGGTTCTGTTTTTCTATCTTCCGTATGCCTGGGCGCCGCTGGCGACAGCAGCCGTTTTCATCCTGGCGGCAATTACCGACTGGCTTGATGGTCACATGGCGCGACGTATGGACCTGATGTCGGATTTTGGCGCGTTCCTGGACCCGGTTGCGGACAAGCTGATGGTCGCCACCGCCCTGGTGCTGATGGTACACATCCCGCCACCCACCATCGTCTTACCGCCCATATTCCTTACCCTCTCCGCCGCCATCATCATTGGCCGCGAAATTACAATCTCCGCGCTCAGGGAATGGATGTCCGAGATGGGCGAGAGTGGCACGGTCAAGGTCGGTGTCCTCGGCAAATTCAAAACCATCTTCCAGATGACGGCGATCAGCTGCCTGTTATATGAATACGATATTTTTGGTTTACCTGTGGCACTCGTCGGCGAATTGCTGCTTTACCTGGCCGCCGCGCTTACCCTTTGGTCGATGTGGGAATACCTGCACGCTGCCTGGCCGGTCATGAGCCGTGAAGGTAGCCAGCCATCCAATAACAATGTCCCTGGTGACTGATCCGGCATGACGTCGGAAATTGAAGTGCGCGCACGCCGTGCGACGCCAACCGTCAACGTCGGCGGGGTGTTGATCGGCTCCGGACACCCGGTCGTGGTGCAATCCATGACCAATACCGATACCGAAAACGTCCGCACGACGGCTACGCAAATTGCCGAACTGGCGCGTGCCGGTTCCGAACTCGTGCGTATAACCGTCAATACCGAAAACGCGGCAGCCTCTGTCGCCGGTATCATGGAACGCCTGGAAATGATGTCCTGCAACGTCCCGGTGGTCGGAGATTTTCATTACAACGGTCACCACCTGTTGCAGAAATACCCGGAATGCGCGCGCCTGCTGGCCAAGTACCGCATCAATCCGGGCAATGTCGGCTTCGGCAGGAAACGCGACGACCAGTTTGCCACCATCGTCGGGTTCGCCATCGAGCACGGCAAGCCGGTCCGGATCGGGGTCAACTGGGGTAGCCTCGACCAACGGCTGTTGGCCCGGCTGATGGATCTGAATGCGAAAAGCCCGGTTCCGCAAGCGGCCGATGCAGTGATGCGCGAAGCACTGATAAGATCGGCGCTCGAAAGCGCGCAACAGGCCGAGGAACTGGGTCTCGCGCACGACCGGATCATCCTGTCCTGCAAGGTCAGTGGCGTGCAGGATTTGATCAAGGTTTATACCGGCCTGGCAGAACGTTGCGATTATCCTTTGCACCTCGGTTTGACCGAGGCGGGCATGGGCAGCAAGGGCATCGTTGCCTCGTCGGCCGCGCTGGCGGTGCTGCTGCAGCAGGGTATTGGCGATACGATCCGAATTTCCCTCACACCCGAGCCCGGACAGTCGCGCAACGATGAAGTGATCGTCGCGCAGGAACTGCTGCAGAGCATGGGTATGCGGGCCTTTGCGCCGATGGTTACCGCCTGTCCGGGTTGCGGTCGCACCACCAGCACATTTTTCCAGTCACTGGCCAAGGAGGTGACCAGCCACGTCCGCAAGCGCATGCCCGAATGGAAACTTCGCTATGCCGGCGTGGAAAACCTGAGTCTCGCGGTCATGGGCTGCATCGTCAATGGCCCCGGCGAAAGCCGGCAAGCCAATATCGGCATCAGCCTTCCCGGCACCGGTGAATCACCGGTAGCGCCCGTATTTATCGACGGTGTCAAGGCCGCCACGCTCAGGGGTGATGCCATGACCAGTGATTTTCTCAACCTGATTGACAAGTATGTTTCGGAAAAATACCAGGTCATCGGGTCCTGAACACTCGCGTTCCATGGCGGAGTCGGCTGACCGCCACCGGCTTTATGAGTGTTCGGTGCAGGATGTCGAAGCCGAGATTGATTTTGTTGAACAGACCTGGGCTGAGCTGCGGCAACGTCCTGCTGTTTTTCTGCGGGAGGATTTCTGCGGTACCGCAAATACCGCCTGTGAATGGGTTGTGCGTGATGACGAGCACCAGGCCGTTGGCATCGACCTCGACCGGGAAGTGCTCGAATGGGGTCGATTGAACAGGCTCACACAACTCGACGATGAACAGCTGGAGCGTATCGAACTGCTCAACGAGGATGTGCTGCAGACACGTCCGGGTTTGGCGGACATCATCCTGGCGATGAATTTCAGTTATTTCCTGTTTCTGACACGTGATGACCTGCGTGAGTATTTTGTCAACGTGCTGGACGGACTCGTGGCCGACGGCATCCTTTTCCTCGATGCCTATGGCGGCTACGAGGCGCCCATGGTCACACAGGAAGCACGTGCATGCGAGGACGAGGACGGCAACGATTTTACCTATATCTGGGACCAGGCCTCGTTCAATCCGATCAACTCCTGCATGAACTGCCAGATCCATTTCGAATTCCCCGATGGTTCGCGGATGGAGCAGGCCTTCAGTTATCACTGGCGGCTCTGGACCTTGCCGGAAATCCGCGAGATTCTTTATGAAGCCGGTTTTTCCAGGGTGGATGTCTACTGGGAGGGCACGGACGAAGAAAAAAATGAAGGCAACGGAATCTATACACCCTCGGAAACAGGCGACGCCGACCCGGGCTGGATCTGTTACATCGTTGCCCAGGCCTGAACCTGCC
>JBFZEL010000552.1:0-2868 GCA_041306925.1 Lysobacterales bacterium | reverse complement strand
ATCTGGTCGATTTCATGAGGTTCTTTTTTGTTACCGGTAATGGCATCTTGCGGACAAGGTTTGACGCACAATCCACAACCCGCACAGTTCAGTGTGCTGATCTCATACCGGAACATCCCCTGGCAAACCCCGGCCGGGCAAAACTTATCAACGATATGCGACTTATATTCGTCCAGGAAAAAGCGCAGGGCCGACATGATCGGTCCGGGGGTCAGTTGCCCTAAGGCGCAGAGCGAAGCCTCGCGCATGTTTTCTGAAATCCGTTCGATTTCAGCCAGATCCTGCAGCGTGCCCTGGCCGACCGAGATGCGCGTCAGGATTTCGAGCAGCCGCTGTCCGCCAATCCGGCAGGGGATGCACTTCCCGCAAGATTCTGCTGAGGCAAAGGTCAGGAAGTACTTGGCAAACTCGACCATGCAGGTATCCTGGTCGACGACGATCATCCCGCCAGAGCCCATCGTCGCCCCGGCCTGGACAAGTGAGTCAAAATCGACCGGGGTATCCAGGGCTGCCTCCGGCAGGCAGCCGCCCAGCGGGCCGCCGGTTTGAACCGCTTTGAACCGTTTTTTCTTCGGGATGCCGCCGCCCACCTCGAAGATGATCTCGCGCAGGGTGATGCCCATCGGCACCTCGATCAGGCCGGTATTCTTGATTTGGCCGGTCAAAGCAAAAATGGCCGTCCCGGGCGAATTTTGGGTGCCGATCCCCGTGAACCAATCCGCGCCTTTCAGGATGATTTGCGGGGTCAGCGCATAACTTTTGACGTTGTTGACGTTCGAGGGCTTGTTCCAGAGCCCGGAAACAGCCGGGAAGGGCGGGCGCGGGCGCGGTTCACCGCGTTTCCCCTCGATCGAAGCCATCAGCGCTGTCTCTTCTCCGCAGACAAAAGCCCCGGCGCCTTCATAGACGTGCAATTCGAACGAAAAACCGCTCCCGAGCAGGTTATTCCCAAGCACGCCGTAGGCGTGTGCCTGGGCAATGGCGGTCTTCAGGTGGGCAATCGCCAGCGGGTACTCGGCCCGGCAGTAAATGTAGCCTTCGCTGGCGCCGATGGCATACCCGGCAATCGTCATGCCTTCGATAACGCTGTGCGGGTCACCTTCCAGGATCGAGCGATCCATAAACGCGCCGGGGTCGCCTTCATCGGCGTTGCAGATCACGTATTTGGGGGTCTTGGGTGAGCGTCGGCAGAATTCCCATTTGATCCCGGTCTGGAAACCAGCGCCGCCGCGCCCGCGCAGACCGGAACTTTTGACTTCTTCGATCACCTCGTCGGGGGTCATCTCGGTCAGGGCTTTAACCAGCGCGCGGTAACCCTCGCTCGCGATGTAACTATCGATGTTTTCCGGGTCCAGTTGACCGCAGTTGCGCAGCGCCACCCGGATCTGTTTTTTATAAAATGGTAATTCTGAATACTCTGGCAGATTGACCGAGATGATTTTTGGGGTGCTGGCGTTGGTGAGTTGTCCGAGCGCAAGTTTCTCGACGAGTTTTCCCCGGCTTAAATGTTCCTCGATGATCTGGGGCACCATGGCTGCTTTGACGTTGCCATACGTCACCCGCGGCTGACCCGGGAGCTGAATGTCGATCAGCGGCTCCTTGAAGCACATCCCGATGCAGCCGACCGGGACGATTTCAGCCTGGATCTGGCGATTGGCCAATTCCAGGCGAACCAGTCCTTCGATTTCCCCGGCGCCGGCTGCCTGCCCGCAGGTTCCCATCCCGATAAAAATGGTCGGGGTGGCCTGTGCGCGCTCCTGCAAAACGGTTTGCGCCGTTTGATGAGCCAGGTCCCAGTCACTGCCATTCAAAATTTTGGGCATTTATTAGGTCTCCGCGTCCTTCTGGCGTGCGGAAGCTCTTCTTCCGCCGTGCATAAGCAGAGCTTTTGCATTCAACAGGTTTATTCCAATTTTTCCAGCTGTTCAACAATCTTCTTCGGCTCGATCTGGCCATAGACTTTCTCATTGACCACCGCAATCGGAGCCAGCCCGCATGAACCGAGACAGTAAACGATTTCCAGGCTGTATTTGTAATCCGGCGAAGTACCCCCGGCGGGAACATTCAACGCATCCTCAATGGCTTCGATGCTGTGGGGCGCGCCGCGCACGTGACAGGCCGTTCCATCGCAAACGCGAATCAGGTTCCGCCCTTGCCTGGTCAGCCGGAATTGAGCATAAAAAGTGGCCACGCCCATCAACTGACTGAGGGGAATGCCAGTCTTCTCAGAAATCGCGACCACCACAGCTTTAGGCAGGAAGCCATACAGGCTTTGCGCTTTCTGCAAAATCGGGATGACAGGATATTTTTTGCCTTTGAATTCGTTCAGGAAGTCCACGATCGCTTGCAGGTCAATTTGCTCTTCAGGCATGGGGCCGTCTCCATCACGCAAACTAATAGACACACAATCAAGCCATAAGGTTAGTGTATCGCGAAAACAATACCACAACAATTGACAAAAAGCACCTCACCCGGGTGTCATTTTCCGGGTGAGGTGCTTTACATTGCGGATGGCGATGGGATTACGCTGCCAGCCAGCTGATGATCAAACCGACTGCCTGGGGGACGCGTGCTCCCCTTTCGGGGGAGAGTACTCGCCCGAACTGGAAGCGGTGCCCGCGCACCGAGAGCAGCACCGTTTCGGGTTTCTTCCCGGAGAGTGTTTCGCACACCGAGAACAGCGACTGCGCTGTCAGGTGGTGGGTGAACGGCGAACGCTGGAACTCGCTTTTGACGCGGATCATCTGTACTGGCTCGGGAATGTCGCTCAGGTGAGCATCCACAAAGCAAACGCGCAGCACGTTCTTCCGCCCTACGAGAGTCGGCCTGGAATAAAACGTCGCGATGCCAAAAAATATTAATAAGGGG
>JBFZEL010000551.1:0-3731 GCA_041306925.1 Lysobacterales bacterium | reverse complement strand
GGCACCGGCGCGATCATGGCGGTGCCCGGCCAGGACCAGCGCGACTGGGATTTTGCGGTGGCGCACAATCTGCCCATCGTCCGTACCGTCAAGACCCCGGATGGCTGGCAAGGTGAAGCCTGGGTCGAGGACGGCGTGGCCATCAACAGCGATTGGCTCAACGGTCTGGGTGTAAGCGAAGCCAAGGAAAAAGCCATCACCTGGCTCGAGACCCAGGGCATCGGCCAGCGCAAGGTGAATTTTCGCCTGCGTGATTGGGGTGTCAGCCGCCAGCGTTACTGGGGTTGCCCGATCCCGGTAATCTACTGTCCCGATTGCGGCGCCCTGCCGGTGCCGGAAGACCAGTTGCCGGTCGTATTGCCGGAAGACGTCACCTTCATGGGTGTGCAGTCCCCGATCAAGACCGATCCAGAGTGGCGTAAGACAAGCTGTCCGCAGTGCGGCGGCGCTGCCGAGCGGGAAACCGATACGTTTGACACCTTCATGGAGTCCTCCTGGTATTTTGCCCGTTACTGCTCGCCCGGCGCCAACGGCATGGTCGATGCAAGGGTCAATTACTGGCTGCCGGTGGATCAGTACATCGGTGGCATCGAGCACGCCATTTTGCACCTGATGTATTTCCGGTTTTTTAACAAGCTGATGCGCGACGCCGGCCTGCTGCAAGCCGATGAACCGGCGACACGGCTGCTGTGCCAGGGCATGGTAGTCGCGGAGACATTCCGCCGTGATGAGGCCGACGGCAGCACCCACTGGATCAACCCGGCGGATGTCCAGGTCCAGCGGGATGACAAGGGCAAAATCACCGGCGCCGTCCTGGTTTCCGACGGCTTGCCGGTCGGCATCGGCGCGATCGAAAAAATGTCAAAGTCAAAGAACAACGGTGTCGACCCGGTACACCTGGTGGAGCGTTACGGGGCGGATACGGTGCGTTTGTTCTCGATGTTTGCGGCACCGCCGGACCAGTCCCTCGAATGGTCCGATGCGGGCGTCGAAGGCGCATTCCGCTTTCTGCGGCGGCTGTGGTTCATGAGCACCGCACACATCACTGCCGGCCCGGTTGAAGCTTTGCGTCCGGGCGAATTGAACGCGGCGCAAAAAATCATGCGCCGGTACGTGCATGACACCATAGCCAAGGTGAGCGACGATGTCGGGCGCCGGCAAACGTTCAATACCGCCGTTGCCGCGGTCATGGAATTGTGCAATCACCTTGGACGCTTTGAAGACCGCAGCCCGCAGGGGCGCGCGGTGCTGGCTGAAGCCTGGAGGGCCGTGATACGCTTGCTGGCTCCAATCACGCCGCACATCTGTGAAACCCTGTGGGATATGCTGGGTGAAACAGGCAGCGTGGTCAATGCGCCCTGGCCGGACATTGACGAAACGGCCCGTATACGTGAACAGGTCACGCTGGTGGTCCAGGTCAATGGCAAATTACGGGCGCGCATAGAACTGCCGCCCGGCTGTGACCAGGAACAGGCGATGGCCGGGGCAAGGGCTGAGGATAATGTCGCAAGGTTTATCGATGGCAAGGAGATTCGCAAGGTCATCTACATCCCGGACCGGCTGTTGAACATCGTGGTGGCTTGACAGGCACATAAACATGAAACTGAAGCATCTGTTGTTGCCGTTGGCAGTGCTGGTATTGCTCAATGGTTGCGGGTTCCATTTGCAGACGCGGCCTGAACTCCCGCCGGAAATGCAGAACGTCAGGCTCGAAATCCAGGACCCCTACAGCCAGTTTGCACGGCGTCTGCAGACCCACCTGGAGCAGAGCGGGGCGAATGTCGTGAGCGCGCCCGAGGGCGCCGCAGTACTCGAGGTTCCGCTCAATGTCACGCGCAAGGAAATCCAGTCCATCGGTGACAATGCCCGGGTACGTGAATTCCTGGTCCGGCATACCGTGGAGTTCCGTTTGCTGGCCAGCGATGGCACCGAGTTGATTCCGCTGCAGACGTTTGAACAAAGCCGTATCTACAGTTTTAACGAACAGGACATTCTGTCCGCCGAACGGGAAGACGAATTCCTCAGGAATGACCTGGCCGACAGTCTCGCCCGCATGGTTGTCAGGCGCCTGGGCACCTTCAAGAATTAGCCGCGAGGCAAGATGGTTATCAAGCCAGGACAACTTGCCGGCATTCTGCAACGCGGATTGGCGCCGGTTTACCTGGTCGGCGGCGAAGAACCGTTGCTGGTACTGGAATGTTGCGACCTGATCAGGCAAGCAGCCAGGGCCGGAGGCTTCGTCGAACGTGAACTGCTGCACGCCGATGCAAATTCTGACTGGTCGGAGTTACGCCAGGCGGCCACGCCTTCCTTATTTTCCAGCCGGAAAATAATCGACCTGCGTCTGCGCACCGGCAAGCCCGGAACGGACGGCACAAAAGCACTGGAAGAATGGGCGGCATCGCCTGACCCTGATATTCTGTTGCTGGTCAGTTGCGAGCAATGGGACAAGAGTTCACGCACCTCGAAATGGGCCGCCAGCCTCGCCAAGGCGGGTGTGCAAATCGATATCTGGCCGCTCGCTGCGCAGGAAATGCCGCGCTGGCTGGAACAGCGTATGCGGCAACACGGGATGCAACCGGAACCGGAGGTGCTGCAGATACTTGCGGACAGGCTCGAGGGAAACCTGCTGGCCGCGCGCCAGGAAATTGACCGGCTGGCCCTGTTCAAAGGTGCCGGCAGGGTCACGCTGGACGATGTCATGGAAGTCGTGGCCGACAGCAGCCGCTTTGGCGCATTTGCGCTGGTGGAACATATGCTGACCGGCAACCTGCGCGATGGCCTGCGTGTTGCAGCAGGTTTACAACGCATGGACACGCCGCTACCGATGTTGCTGGGTGCATTGTTAAAGGAACTCCGGGTCGTTGAAGCCTACGCACTGGCCATGCGCAACGGCGAAAATGAAACCGTGGTGTTCAGACGTCTGAATGTCTGGCAAAACCGTCAGAATACCGTGCGTGCGGGCAGCAGGCGTGTTGGCACCGGGCAAATCGGTGCTGCTTTCAAAATGCTGTCACTCATTGACCGGCAAAGCAAGGGACAGGCTGCCGGTGATCCCTGGCAAAGCATCGATACCCTGGTGCTGCAGTTATCCGCATGAGCAGAACGGGGAAGGTTGTTTAAATGAACAGCGGGGATACGAGGCCGTCTGAACCGCTGGGCATTTTTGGCGGCACCTTCGACCCGGTTCACTATGGCCATCTGCGCTGTGCAGACGAAGCGCGGCAAAAGCTGGGCCTGAAAAATCTTTGCCTGCTGCCTGCGGGCCAACCCGCGCACCGCGACCAGCCACAGGCCACCACCGCGCAAAGACTGGACATGCTGGCCCTGGCCCGCACGGAGTTTCCATGGCTCGAGATCGACGACCGCGAAACCCGGCGTAGCGGACCTTCGTACACGGTGGATACGCTGCAGGAACTGCGCAGCAGCTTTCCGGAGCGGCCGCTGTTGCTGCTCATCGGGCAGGATGTGGCCAACGATCTGCACAGCTGGCACCGTTGGCGGACGCTGTTTGACCTCGCCCACATCGTAATTCTGACCAGGCCCGCTGCGCACACGGCCTACCGGCCGGTCGTGGCCGGACAGGTCCGGCTGCGTTCGGTCGCAGATGTTGCGGACCTGGCCAGGGCCAGGGCCGGTAACGTGTTGCAACTGGAAGTCGGGCCGGTCGATGTTTCCGCAACGGACATCAAAAACTTCATCCGTTCGGGCAGGCTGCCGGTGTCGATGCT
>JBFZEL010000550.1:0-5742 GCA_041306925.1 Lysobacterales bacterium | reverse complement strand
AGCATGCAGGAGCGCAGTTTTGAAAGCGCGATCCTGCGTACATTGGGCGCCTCCCGTGGCAGGGTTTTAGCGGGTGTGCTGATCGAGTTCCTGGCCATCGGAATGCTCGCCGGTTTGCTGGCATCCAGCGCCGCGGGTCTTGCCGCCTGGCACCTCGCAGTTAATGTTTATGAGCTCAATTATCACTTCAATCCGGTGCTGTGGGTAAGCGGACCAGTCCTTGGCATGCTGCTGGTCGGCAGCAGTGGACTGCTGGCAACCTGGCGGGTGGTCGGTCATTCACCGCTAAGCGTGCTGAGGGCAGCATAACCCATTCGAAAAAAAAGCCCGGCGGTGTGTGCCGGGCTTTTGAATGGCAGAGTGGCTGAGCGCCTGTCTTTTGCAACGGGACCTCAGAAGAAATAATTCGCCTCGACACCCCAAATGGCCGGTTCATTGACGAAACCGGTATTGTTGCTGAAGTCAATGAAACCCTTGACATTGTCTTCATCGGTAATATTACGACCGAACAGGGCCACTTCCCAGTTATCACGGTTATTCCTGTAACCGACTTTGAGACCACCTTCAAACTGGTTATCGGTGACAAATTCAGGTGAGTAATACAGCGGCATCAGGATTTCGCCATAGTAGACCCAGTCGGTGTAAACAAAAAATTCGCCATCATCGCCAAAGGGCATACCGTAACGCAGGGTCAGGGTGTAGTTGGTCTTGGGCGTCCTGGGGAACGGATTCCCATCGATGGAAACCTGTCCGTTTTCATCCCGCCACTGCCAGGCTTCACAAAGCGTGGAACCACAGGGAACCACGCTCAGGCCCTTGTCATTGATCTCGGTGTCGTTATATGCGACGCCAAAGGTGGTCATGAAGTTCTCGGTAACCAGCCATTGCATATCGACTTCGAAACCCGTCGCCACACCCTCGTTTGCGTTGATCACCTGGTTGCTGTTGGTGGCGCCGCCGATAATTGACAATTGCATATCATCGACGATGTAGTGGAAGACACTCGCGTTCAGACGCAGGCGGTTATCCACCAGGTCGGCCTTGTAGCCGATTTCGTAGGAAAGGATAGTTTCCGGGTCGGCCACCGTCGGGAACTCGAGGAAGGCGACGTCACGACCCTGGATCGACTGCGCCCTGAAACCAGAGGCAATCCTGCCGTAAATACTGGAACTGTCGTTGAGCGCGTAATCGGCGGTCACGTCCCAGCTGACTTTATCAGCGGACTCGTCAATATTTTCAACCGACGGAATGCCAATATCGAGCCACAGTTGACCATACTGCAATACTTTGAAATCCCGCTGGTCATCGGTATAACGAAGACCGGCGCTGAGGGTGAACTGATCGGACACATCATATGAACCCTGACCAAATATGGCCCAGGCATCGTTGGTGTGTTTGATAATCGTGTTTTGCGGCGGACCACCAAAACCGAAGGAAGCAAAAGACTCCGTTTCCACTTCAAGCGAACTGTTGAAATAAAACAGACCAGTCTGCCAGCTGAAGCGTTCATCGTGGTCACTGGCGAGTCGAATTTCCTGGGTGAACTGATCGGTATCAGCACCATCCTGGGTGACCGATGGAACCAGGATCGTTCCCGGGAAAGTCAGAGTTGGAAAACCGAAAACAGGTGCTGCCGGATCAAAGGTAATACCCGGCGGAACCGTCGCGGTGCCACTGAAATCAACCACGCCACCGTCAATGTCACCGCGGCTGTAGCCGTCACCCAACTGATAGGAACTGATGGATGTCAGTGTCATGCCCTCGAGACCCCACTCGAGGTTCAGCGTGTAGCCGGATGCGTCATATGACTGCGGGTTATTGTCACCACCATCGTAATACACAGTGTCACGGTCATAGTTCTGGTTCAGCTTGTTGCTGCCGGTGTCAAATACATTGGCACGGAATATTGACGAGGTACCATCAAGACTGCGCGCCTGGGTGAGTAACAAGGCGGTGAAGTTTTCGCTGGGCGTCCACATCAACTGGACACGACCGGCCATCTCGGAGTAATCACCCATGGCATCTTTTTCATTCGTGAAGCCGTTATCGATCCAGTTGTCCCGGGTCCGGTATAACAACGACATCCTGCCGGAGAGTACATCAGGAATCAGGCTGCCACCGACAGCAGCTTCGACATTACCGGTGGTATACGTGCCCAGGGAGCCTGAAACATAACCGCTGGTCTCTTGTTCCGGCCGGTTGCTGTTGAACTTGACGATACCGGCGGTCGTGTTTCTGCCAAACAGGCTGCCCTGCGGCCCGCGTATGACTTCCACCTGCTCCATATCAAATATGGGGAAACTCTTCAGCACGACGTTTTCCATGACCACGTCGTCCATGATGACCGACACCGGCTGGGACGCCGCGAGGTCAAAATCGATATTGCCCAGTCCGCGTAAGTAAAAGCGCGGGGCTGAACGGCCGTTGGATGATTCGGCATACAGACCAGGCACACGTCCCGCCAGGGCCAGGACATCCTCACCACCGGAGAACATCGACCGTAACGATTCACCGGAAAGTGTGGCGATCGATAACGGCACGTCCTGGATGCTTTCCTGACGCTTGGTGGCCGTTACGATCACTTCCTCCAGCACGCCTTCGGAATTTGCCTCTTCGTCCTGTGCAAACGACATGCCTGTACCTGTGAGAGACATAATGCCTGTAATGACAGATAGATAGAGTATATTTCGAGAATTGGATAAAACTTTGTCTGTTTTCATTGAAGTGCCCTGTATTGTGGGTTTTATCCCGGAAGCATGACCATCCGGTGTTGTTGATTCAAGGCTTTTCAGATCGGGATATCGGCACTGAAGCGGATAAACCGGCGACTGGGCCCCGAGCAATTGTTAACTAGCGCTTTATATCATATTTCGCAGTTGAATGGACTGAAAAATTGGCTCGCCAGGCACTTTCATACAAACGTCAAAATCTTGCCGATGACTTATCTTATACTGAAGGCAACAGGCAAAACTGACCACCCCCATGACGGCGCGTGGTCAATTACTAACTTACGGATGAAATAGGCGATGTTGAGCGCTGGTCAGATCAGTCAATACCATGATGAAGGCTACCTGGTACTGGAGGACGCAATTGCGCGGAGCGAGATCGAAACCCTCAAAAGCGCCGCGCTTGAAATTGTCGACGCATTCGACATCAGCCATCACCGCACGGTCTTTACCACCTCGGACCGCGACAGCGGGCGTGATGATTATTTCTTCGACTCAGCGGAAAACATTCACTGCTTTCTCGAGGAAGGCGCACTCGGTCCCGCGGGGGAACTGCTGCAACCCGCCCGCCTGGCGATCAACAAGATCGGTCATGCGATGCATGACCTGCACCCGGTATTTGGGGCGTTTTGCCGTCAACCCGTGTTTGGCAGACTCCTGTGTGACATTGGCTATCGGCATCCCCTGCTTTGGCAGACCATGTACATCTTCAAGCAACCCCACATCGGTGGTGAAGTGCGCTGGCACCAGGATGGCAGTTACCTGATCACCGAACCGGCCACGGTAACCGGCATCTGGGTTGCCATCGAAGACGCCAACCGGGACAACGGTTGTTTATGGGTGCAACCCGGCGGTCATCGATCGCCCCTGCGGCAGATCTACGAGGCGGACTGGAGCACGCGCAAGGGCCAACTGACCGATCTGGACACAACACCGTGGCCGTCTGCCGGTGAAGCCGTTGCGGTTGAAGTAACGGCGGGCAGCGTGGTGATCTTTCATGACCACATGCCTCATTACAGTTCACAAAACCGCTCGGATCACTCACGCCACGCCTTTACCATGCACGTCACCGAAAAAGGTGCGCAATGGTCAGGCAGAAACTGGTTACAACGCCCGACGCTTGGTGATTTTGGACTTTAGTTCAGACTTTTCCTGTTCACTCAAAAAGGCCATTTCCAGTCCATCGCGCTGCGACTGGCGAACCTGTTCCCCCGACAGTCCCAGCGCGGGTGCTGCGACGAGATATTCGTGCGAAATATCGATGGCACTGATACCCGGGTCATCGGTATTCAGACAAAACCTGACGCCCCGTTCGGCCAGAAGCCTGAGCGGATGCACGCTGTAACTTGCAACGGTGCTGGTGTGCAGGTTTGAGGTCGGGCAGGCTTCAAGCGGTATGCCCTTCTCCACCAGGTAGTCGACCAGGGCGGGATCCTCGATGGAGCGGAAGCCGTGGCCGATACGCTCCGCGCCCAGGTCATGGATGGCCGACCAGACACTCTGCGGTCCGTCGGCTTCACCGGCGTGGATGGTCACGTGCAAACCGGCATCGCGGACACGCTTGAAATGCGTCCTGAAAAGATGCGCCGGAAAGCGTTGTTCATCACCCGCCAGGTCCACGGCGACGATATGGTCGCGGTGCGCGAGTATCGCTTCCAGTTCCTGCATGCAGGCCTCAACTCCAAATGTCCTGCTGAGGATACCGATGATATTGGCGCGTATGCCGGTATCACGTTCGGCTGCCCTGACGCCATCGGCACAGGCCTCCATAACCTCGCGCGGGTCCATCCCGTGTGATTGCGCCATGAACCAGGGACTGTAACGCAGTTCGATGTAATCGATGCCCTCGGCCCATGCGTCCTCGACGTTTTCATAGGCGACGCGGCGGCAGGCATCCGCGTTAACCAGAACCGCGGTCATGTGTTCAAAGCGGTCCAGGAACGCCATCAGTCCCGGTGCTGATTGATCGATATGGACAAAAGGCGCAAGACCGGCAACGGTTCTGGCCGGCAAGGCAATACCGTGGTGCCCGGCTAGCTCGAGTATGGTTTCCAGCCGGATACTGCCGTCGAGATGGCGGTGCAATTCGACCAGTGGAATTGTGTGGTCAAGCATGACGCTCGCCGGATTTTTCCCCGGTCGCGGCAAATGATATTGGCTGGAAAACACAACAGCCATGCATTAAGGCAAGTTGATCCATGGGGTCCGTCTTTTCCTGTGACCGCTGCGAGTGATGCATTGTAACCATGTTGGATTTAAATATGCAGCAACACAGTTTCCAGCATGCCGTGACGACCGCGTACCTGTTGATGCTCGCCGGCGGTAAGGTCGAAAGCTTCAACCCGATGGGTTCGGTCAAGGACCGCATGGCGCTTGCAACCATTGCAGCGGCAGAAGCCAGTGGCGAACTGAAACCGGGGCAAACCGTCATCGAGGCCACCAGCGGCAATACCGAAATCGGCCTGGCCATGGTGTGCGCCGTCAAGGGCTACCCGCTGGTGGTGACGATGGCGGCGGGTACGGTCGACCAGGTGGTGCCTATCGACGGCAAAATGGCCTTGCGATACACCTGCGAACTTGCCCGGGGAGATACCCTACCGGGCCATCGACCTCGATTCTGTCCAGTACCAGGCAAACGACTTTGGCGGCAAAATCCGCACGGTCCTGCAGCAGGAGTTGGGCAAATCCACGATCCCGCAAATCTTTATCGGCGGGCAGCACCTCGGCGGTGCGACAGACCTGTTTGAGGCTTACAAAAATGGTGAACTGGGCAAGCGCCTGGCGGACCACAAAATCTACCCCAAAGAGATGCCGGAGTCATTTGAACCGGCCTCCCTCCTACCCGGTTAGTTGCATAAACGCTGATGATCTGAAGCCTGCGTAGAATCAATTTACGGAAGCTCTGATTAATGCCATCCTGGCATTATCAGAGCGCGGCAGACGAAAAGTGTGATTTTCGACTGCCTTACAAATCAACGGCTGAGCGCCGCTGATTTGGCGACACTTCCATGTGTCG
>JBFZEL010000549.1:0-4947 GCA_041306925.1 Lysobacterales bacterium | reverse complement strand
TGCAAACCTGCCGGACGGGACCCGCTATTTAATATTCGAATTTATCGAATCCAGTATTTTCAACTTCGCGGCTCACGGGCTTGCCGTGCCGGAAAACTGACCCGTTCAAGCGTTGTCAGCGGCCCACCCCGGCCCGCGCCGGCCATTCCGGCAATGCCACGACGGTGTTTCCCAGGCGTAAAAAAACCTGCAGGAAGCCGGGACATCCTGCAGGCTGGTTTGACTCGATTGCCGGTTTTATGGCGCTATCAGTGTGCGTGTACCCTGTCCACCGCAGCAACCCTGCCTTCACCGTGGCAGGTCGAGCAGGACTCGCCAAAGAACGCGGTGTTGGAAAAGGCGTGCGTGGCCGCGTCATCGCTGTCGTGGCAACTCAGGCAGGCCGCCGCCCCGGGCTCCATCGGCGACCACCACGCCTGTGGTGTGGTGGTCGGCAGCAGGCCGTCGGGCAAGCCTGACAACTGCTGGGAGTTGTTGACGTGGCAGGTGTCGCAATCCCGCAGGTCACCCGGGAATTCGACGTCACTGAAGTCGTCTTCACCGATGGCAAAGCCTTTTTCAAGTTCGGCGCCACGGTGAATGCTGTGGATCATGTACTTGAAGTGGATACTCTGGCCAAATTCAGAATCAACCGCTTTGGGAATGTGGCAGGTGTTGCAATACGACGGATCATGGCGCACGCCACCATGGTATGCGAGGTTACTGTGGCAACTTTCACAGTTGTAGTCGTCAACCACCTCGCGCCGGGGCGTGGCGGCAGCATCGGTAACGGCAAATGCGAATAACGGGTTCTCGCCATTGTCACGTTCTGTGGTGATCTCCTCACCCATGTCGATAGCAACCAGGGTGCGTGCCTCAGAACCGACGGTAAAAGAACCGGCGGCATCGGCAGGCAAGGGGGTGACAAAGGTGTAGGTCCAGGTGTTGTTACCCGCCCAGACCGCCTGACCGCGGACGATTTCCTGTATCTGGAAGCTGTAGTCAGCGTTGGGCCCCGCCAGGGAAAACCTGAGACGGTCCATGCCGGCCGGGTCGATTGCAGCGTTTTTACCCATGACCGAAAACCTGACCGTGAGGTTGTCGCCCGGGTTGGTGTTGGCGACGCCGAGGATCTTGACGACGACGCCCGGAAACTGGGCTGATTTGTAAAGTTCCAGGTGCGCGCCCTTTACGGAGCGGTCGAATTCAGCGCCTGAATCTGGCACGTGGCAATGGTCGCAGGTGTTGTCATCCGCCATGACGAGGTTGTATTCGGAATGGCCTTCACCGGTTTCCCAGTTGACGTAATCGTGGCAGGAACCACAGGCGCTGCGACTGGGCTTGTCCATCCAGTTGGAATGCTGGGTTCCGGCTTCACCCCTGGCGGTGCCGGGCGCGTTGCTGACGCAACCCAGGACCGTGGCATTGACCGGCACGGACTGGACCAGTTTGCCGGTTCTCAGGTCAAACAGGTCAAACCAGGTTCCATCCGAGACCCATTTACCGGTTGCAACCGAGCCGGTCGGGCCGCCGATTCCAAAATCGGAACCCTGCGGATTGGCTTTGGTCCGGACCCGCAGTTGAACATTGTCCGTGTATTGCCAGTCGAGCGTGACCGCACCGACGCCCGAGCCGTCACAGACGAGTGCCGCTGACGGTGTTGCAAGCAGCGGTGAGCTTTGCGTCGGTATGCCGCCGGTATGGCAGGCTTCACATTCGTTGATAGGGGCAGGGTAGACCACGTCGTTATAATTATGCACGGCCTGCTGGTAACCGATGATCGTATAGTCTTCGGACAGGTTCTCACCCATGTGGATCTTGTGGATCATCAGGGGCATGTCCACCGAATTGCCGGTATCAGGATCGATGCCCTGGCTCGGGTTGTGGCACAGCACGCACAGTCCGACATCACGGCGCGCCCCGCCATGCAAGGCGAGCGGGTTATGACACCGGCCATTGCAGGTCTCGGTCCTGACGATATCGCGCGGCACCGGTTCACTCAGACCGGATGGCACGAAATGCTCGAGGGTATTCGCGTAATAGGTGCCCAGTGCGAACTCGGACAGGTTGCGCGATGCATATGCGCCAAGGCTGTGCGTGACGTCCTTATCGTAACCCTGCGGCAGTTCCGTGCCGAATTTGTACTTGTAGGTGCCTTCAGTCACCATGGTATAGCTGCCACCCGTATCGGCTGCTGCCTGGGTGGCGGAATTACCGGTGATCGGGCTGGTCTGGACACGGGTCGTGTAGGCTATATAAGAATCTTCAAACGCCGGTATGTAGGCCAGCATGAAAGAGGTGCTGACGGGACCGGGTGTGGAAATTCCGGACCTGTCCAGCGGCAGGCCGGCGGGATCGGAAAGTTTGAAGGTCACTTCCGGTTTGCGGTCGGATGGAATGACCACGGCCGTGATCTCCAGCACCAGCCCTGGCCGGATGAAAAGCGCGGCCTCCGGGGTCAGGTAGAACTCCTTGTCCTTCGCGGTGTAGAAACCGCTGTCGGCGGATTCCGATTTGGCAGCCAGGTTGGTTGCACCGAATAAAAATAACATGCCGATCAAAAGCGGCTGTATAAACGACTTATTCATCACTGACTCCCGATTTGTCCTTTTTAAATCACCTTGACGTGACCATTGATGTGCCTGATGCAGCCTGATTTTCAGCTTTTATAAACTACCAAGATCATACCTTATTACCCGTCACGATTTTTTTCAATGAGCGTGTTTGCGGCCACCGATTTAAAACCTGCACCGCTCACAAAAAAGAGCAGGGTGTCGAAACACCCTGCTCTTTGACTTGCGGCTCGAAAGCCTGTTAAACGTCTTGCTTTAGTTGATGTGAACCTTGTCCACGGAAAATGCCTTGCCGGCACCGTGACAGGTCGAGCAGGACTCGCCAAAGAACGCGGTGTTGGAATAGGCATGGACTGCGGTGTCATCATCATCATGACAGCTCAGGCAGGCTGCTGCTTCGGGTTGCATCGGTGACCACCACGCCTGCGGCGTGATCGTCGGCAGCAATCCATCGGGCATGCTTGACAGTTGCTGGGAATTGTTGACATGACATGCTTCGCAATTCCTCAGGTCGCCGGTGTACTCAATTTCACTGAAATCGTCGCTACCGATTACAAAACCATTCTGAAGTTCTGCACCACGGTGAATACTGTGGATCATGTACTTGAAATGGAAGGTTTGCGGTGCGTCGTCGTCAGTGACGGCTGATGGCATATGGCAGGTCGCGCAGTACAAGTCCGCGTCATGCCGGCCACCGCCGTGGAAAGCCAGGTTGACATGGCAGGCTTCGCATTTTTCATCATCCACTACCTGGCGACGGGCCTTGGCGGTACCGCCACCGACAGCAAATGCAAAGTTCGGGTTCTCGCCAACATCGCGCTGGGTCGAAACCACGCCACCCATGTTGACTGAGACATTAGCACGACCTTCAAAACTGACCGTGTAGGAACCTTCGGCATCGGCGGGCAAGGCGGCGGCAAAGGTATAGGTCCAGGTGTTGTTACCAGCCCAGACTGCATTCTTGCCTACGGTCTCCTGGACGCGGAAGTCGAAGTCATCGTTCGGTCCGGATAACATGAGCCTGAAACGGTCCATGCTGCCTGGGTCGATCGTACCTTTCTTGCTGCTCACCGAGAAAGTAACCTTCGGTTTGTCACCGGGATTGGTATTGGCGACGCTCAGGAGCTTGACCAGGACACCTGGCAACTGCGCTGATCGGTAGAGTGGCATATGCGCGCCCCTGATCGAGCGGTCAAACTCTGCAACGAAAGGTTTGTGGCAGAGGGCACATTCACTGTCTTCCGCGGCGATGTTGTTGCTGGAATGGCCTGCACCCGTTTCAAAATTGACCCAGTCATGACACGCGCCGCAATCCTTGCTGTTCGGGTTGGTCAGCCAGTTGGTGTGATCGGTTGCCGCTTTGCCCACAAAGGCGCCTGGCGGATTGCTGACACAGCCATTAACGGTTGCATTTACCGGAAGTGTCTGGAGGGTTGCGCCGGTGGCCTTGTCGACCAGTACAAACTTGGTGCCGTCACCGACCCATTTGCCGGTCATCGTCGAGCCTGTGCCCGAAGACGCTGCAAATAACGGGCCGCTGGCTGAATCCATGTGGATTTCAAACGAACCGAGGTTACCCCATTTCAGCATGGTTGTGCCAACACCGGACATATCGCATACCGGTACCGCGCTCGGGCTTGCCACCAGCGGGAATTCTTTGGTTGGTGTGCCGCCCGTATGACAGGATTCGCATTCATTGACACCATAAATGGCAGGATAGATGACTTCGCTGTAATCGTGGTTCGTCTGTCCGTAGCCGATGATGTTATAGCCATTGGCAAGCCCGGCGCCCATGTGGATCTTGTGGGTCATCAACGGCATGTCAAAAGAGTTGCCGGTATCCGGGTCAATATCCTGGTTCGGGTTATGGCACAGGATGCACAAGCCGATATCCCGACGGGAACCGCCATGCAGGGCGAGACCCTGGTGGCATCTGCCGTTGCAGGTTTCGGTGGTGACGATGTCGCGCGGCTTCGGTTGGCTGCTGCCTGAGGGCACGAAATGATAAAGCTCGTTATCGTAATAGGTAAGCAGTTCGAATTCGGCCAGGTTACGCGATGCATACACACCCAGGGTGTGGGTCACGTCCTTGTCGTAGCCTTCCGGCAGTACGGTGCCAAACTTGTACTTATAGGTACCGGCCGCCAGTTCCGTGTAGCTGCCACCCGTATCGGCGGAACCCTGTTCAGCGGAAACGCCAGTGATCGGACTCTTCTGGATACGTTTGGTGTAGGAATAGTAAGCTTCTTCACCCGCCGGGATATTGGCAAGGATGAATGAGGTGCTGACCGGCCCTGGCGTGGTGATACCGGTCCTGTCCAATGGCAGACCGGCGGGGTCGGCTATCGTGAAGGTAACTTCTGTTTTGCGGTCGGCCGGAATAACAACACTGGTT
>JBFZEL010000548.1:0-6050 GCA_041306925.1 Lysobacterales bacterium | reverse complement strand
CCAGCGCAACATGGCTTACCTGGTTGGCGCCCTGGGTCTGCAGGATAACAAGTATGTCCCGGTCAGGGAGTGGGTCGAGGCGATTGAAAACCCGCTGGCGGATCATACGAGCCGGGTGGCGCGCTTCAACCAGTGGGGAGAGACCTATAACATCGACGTCTGCGACATGGACACCGTTGCTATCGCGCTGCGCCAGGACGCATGTTTTGCGTCGGTCGATAATGCCGGTTTGATATGGCATCCCGATGCCGCCTATTACCGCAAGACCCCGGCGTTCAAAGATTATGTGAATACCCATTTGAAGGAATATTGGCAACAAAACGGCCCCCCGCCACAATGCCGCCAACTGGATGACGGCAATTACGAGTGTGATTGAGCGGCGCTGAATCCGCAGCGCGGGCCGCATCCAATGCCCCGCGTTTGGCAACCGCTCAGGGCAGGTGCGGCCTCGCCAGGTACTCGCCGCTTTGCATCCCGGTCAGACGGCTGGCAGTGCGCTGGAACTCGAAGGCCAGGCGTTTGCCGGTATACAGCGCATCAATGGGGGCCGCGGCCGAGATCAGCATCTTGACATTGCGGTCGTAGAACGCATCGATCAGGTTGATAAAACGGCGCGTGGCGTCGGCCGCGTTTTCATCCATCAGCGGCACACCGGATAACAAAACGGTATTGAAGGCGCGCGCTATTTCGATGTAATCGGCGCTGCCGGTCGGTCCTTCACAGAGTTCCGTGAAATCGAACCAGATGATGCCGTCACTGCGTTGCCGCGCCTCAAGCACACGGCCGTTGACTTCGAGTTTCCCCGGCAGCGAGCAACCGGCGGACATCTCTGCGAAGGCCTTGCCGAGGACGGCTTCGGCACGTGCGTCCAACGGCTGCAGGAAAATCTCGGTGCGTTGCAATAAACGCAGGCGAAAATCGAGCCCGCCATCGACGTGCACGCTGCGGCAGCGGGTTTTCAGCGACTCGATGGCCGGTAAAAACTTGGCCCTTTGCAGACCGTCGCGGTAGAGGTCGTCGGGCGCCACGTTGGAGGTCGCGACCAGCGTGACGCCCTCGGCGAACAGGGCCTGCAGCAGGCCGCCCAGCAGCATGGCGTCGGCGATATCCCCGACAAAAAATTCGTCGAAACAGAGCACACGGTAGTGCGCGGCCCACTCACGGGCGATTTCGGGCAGCGGGTCACGCGTGGCTGGCCTGCTCCTGAGGGCCGCGTGGATCCGCGCCATGAAACGATGAAAATGGATACGCAGCTTGTCTTTCCCCGGCAGGCTGTCGTAGAACAGATCCATCAGCCAGGTCTTGCCGCGGCCTACGCCGCCCCACAGGTAAAGGCCGGTCACCGCCGGTCTCCGCCTGCCACGCAGTCCTGCCCACCAGCCGGAAACCGGGTGGGCGCCCAGTTCCGTCCAGACACGGTCCAGTTCAATGATGGCCTTGCGTTGCGCCGCATCGGCCTCGAAGCTGCCTTCGCTGACAAGCCGTTCGTAGATGGCGAGAGGTCTGCGCTGCAAGTGGTGAAATGCGGCTAGGACGCAGGTTTTACCGGCAGGTTCGGACGCACGCCGTGCTTGAGCAGGCCACGCAGGTCCATCAGGCGCCGATGGAAGAAATGCCCGGCCTGCTCCATCACCAGGAACTCCGGTTTGGGCCCGAGCCTGTCGACCCAGCAGATGACATCCTCCAGGGCAACCACCTCATCCTCATCACCCATGATGACCAGCCACGGGCAGTTGGGGTGCTGTACTTTTGAGAACTCGTAGCGGTCGACGGGCGGCGCTATTGAAATCAACTGCCCGAGTTTGAGGTTTTGTGCAGCGCGTTGACAGATGTACGCGCCGAAGGAGAAGCCGCCGAGCCATAACGCATCAAGCGGACGGGTCCGGCGCACCCACTCGGTGACGGCAAACAGGTCATCGGTTTCGCCGTAGCCTTCATCGTGTGCACCCTCGCTCGCACCGGCGCCGCGGAAATTGAAGCGGATGGTACGCAGGCCGAGCTCACGCATGGAGCGCTCCATGATGGTGACAACCTTGTTGTGCATGCTGCCGCCGTGCAGCGTATGCGGGTGACAGATGACGATGGTCGCGGGACGGGCATCGGCCGGGTTGGGAACATCGGCCACGCATTCCAGCTTGCCGGCCGGTCCACGCAGAAAAAACTCCTGTCGCGCAGTGGGAAATTCGTCAGGTTGTTTGGTGTCCCGGGACTCCACCATGGTCTGCTTCATCACTGATCGGTAGACATGCATCATACCGCAGTCTGCGCCAGTACTTCTATGGTAGGCTAAACGCATGAATTTTCTCGCTCATCTGTGCCTGGCCAATGGCAATTCCGGTTTGATGCTCGGTGGGCTGATCGGTGATTTCGTGCGCGGTTGGCGCGCGCTCCGTGCTTACCCTGAGCCGATAAGACAAGGTATTGTTTTGCATCGTTATATTGACAAGTGCACGGACCGCTCGCCGGACGTAAAGAATCTGCGGCCACTGTTCCCGCGGGAGTTCCGGCGTTACGCCGGCATCATCATCGACCTCGCCTTTGACCATGAACTGGCCGTCAACTGGTGGCGTTACATGCCGGGCAGCCTGGAAAGGTTTGATGTTGAGACACGTGACCTGTTACGCGCAAACACCGAATGGCTGCCGGACAAGCTGACCAGCTTCATGCAGTACGCAGACCGGCACGGCTTGTTCAGCGCCTACCGTGACGAGGCTGTCGTGCTGAACGCCCTGGCAGGAACCGGCAAACGTTTGTCACGGCCCAATCCCCTGCACCGCGTGGGCGAGATCTGGCCGGAACTGGCGCCGGAATTCAAACAGGCTTTCCGGCGGTTTTTCCCGCAGATTCAATCCGAGGCGCTGGACTGGCGCAGACGCAACGCAACGACCACCGGGTCGTGATCCGAAAACCCCAGCCAGGGTTGCGGTAATTCCATGCCGGTGGGAAAAGAAGCGTTGACGTGCCATATGAACGCCTGCGGCGTCTTTTCCCGCAGGGCTTTGGTGGCAAACGCGTAATCGAGCGTGCCGCGCTGACCGGCAAAGACAAAACTGTATTCCGGTTGCCTGCCTGTTTCGATCAACTCCGCGAAACCGGCCGCGCGGATCGCGCGGATCGGGTCTTCGTTCCGGTGGGCATTCATATCGCCCAGTATCAGGATGTTCTCCGTGCCCTTGGCTGTGCCGAGGTCCCTGGCCCAGGCCGCCATCTTTTCTGCCGATGCCCGCCGCATGGCGTTCCAGCAGCCCTGTCCGTCATTTTGGTCGGCGTCTTCGCCGGAGTCAGGGCAGGAACCTTTTGATTTGAAGTGGTTGATGACGACCAACAGGCTTTCGCCGTCCGGCAGCAATTTAAACAACTGCGCCTGCGGCTGACGGCTGCGCCCGAACTCCGGCCCGGTCAGGGTTTCGGCGGGTCCGATCGCCTGCAACTGGTCGGTACGGTAAAAAATACCCACCGTGATCTTGTCGCTGCCGGTGTCGTCATTGACGGGACGGGTTACCGCCCAGTCCTGTTGCGTTGCGTCACCGGCCAGCCGGATAAAGTCCCGGGCGGCGCTATCCGCGCCGAAACCGTCGTTTTCGAGTTCCGTGACCGCGATCACGTGCGGGTCGAGGACACCGATCGCCGCGCCGATACGGGCGCGTTGCCGCTGGAATTCGTCCAGGGTTTCAGCGCCCCTCGGGGTTGGAAAACCGCTGCCCTTGCCGTCACCGTTAAAATAGTTGTGCAGGTTCATGCCCACCACCCGTAACGTACCCGGGGTTGCGGGAACGGCCGCTGGGATCGCTGCCTGCGCAGAAGTCGCCAGCGACTGCAAGGTCAGTCGCTTGCCCCTTGCGTCGTGGGCAAAGACGCCTGTCGCCTGATCGAAGGTCATACCTTCGACCACCAGGTCAGGCATGTCCATGGCTGCGGGCGCAAACACCGGTAGGGTCGAAGCCCTGCTGCGCGCAATCAGTTCGGCGGTCGCGGGACCCGGCGCCATCACCTCGGTGGGAGCGTACTGAACGCCATCGCTGCCGAGCGTGAACCTGCCCTGGTCAAACTGGTAAACATCGGTGACCGTCAGCGGAGCGTTGAGCCGGATGCGCATGCCTTCCAGTGATTCACGGCCACGACCATCGAGTGGCAGGGACACGTCGGTCAGAGGCAGGCTGTGGCCGGATGAACACACGACGGGAACGCCGGTTGCCGTCAACGTGGTCAGCGTGTCGCGGTCTTCACCGGTCTCCGCGACGGTGCCGCTGACGCTGACCTCCGCACCCGTTTCGATACCGGCGGGCAATTGAGCGTGATGCACAAAGACCGCGTCCGAGGTTCGCGGGTCCGCATCGGCAGCGGGTTCCTCGAGGTAAAAGCCACGGCCATTTTCGAGGAGTGTCAAGATCCCCCGGACGGTGACCTGCCGGCCCTGCAGGGGTGAGCCGTAACCGTCACCCTGGACAGCGGCGATGGGCGTCACTGCTGCGGCGCATTGCCCTGCTGCGGCATCCGCTGGTGATTCGGAATTCGTGCAGGCGTATAAAAGGGCGGATAAGCAGGCACAAAAAAACGCCGCATGAAGCGGCGTTTCGGAATACTTCGGGAACACGGCTGATCCTACTGCAGCATGAATTCGATACTGGCGCGAACCTGCTCGTCGGAAAGATCGGGTCGTCCGCCACGCGCCGGCATGGCATTCAGGCCGTTCAGCACGGATTGTAACAATGCGTCCACGCCCTTCTGCGCGCGTGCCGCCATCAACTCCGTACCGGGTTGCGGGGCACCGGCAGCACCGCTGGTATGACAGACCGCGCAAACACTTGCATAGATCATCTCGCCGTCGAGACTGCCGTCAAATGCAACCTTCTGTTCGGTTGCCGGAGTAGCTGCAGCCTGCTGGATGGCGGCGGCGCCCGCCTCGCCGGTATAAACATCGGCAACGGGCTTGAGACGTTCTTCGATTGTCGTGGCCCGGCTGGGGTTGTTGTCTTCAGGCGCCTTGGTGCCAACGCCCCTCGCCAGGAAAGCAATGGCGAGGGTAAAGGCTATCAGCAGGCCAATGATGATGCTGAGATTTTTAACGAACACTTTGTCGGTTTGCTCTTCCACGCTACACCTCTGAATCTGTTACCGGCCTTGCAGGACTCCGCCCATTCCAGCCCCTTGAAGGGCGCATAGTATAGCCGCATCAAGGTATTGCGGGAAGCAAAGTTACGTTTCCTTATGCCGATAAAGAAGCTAAACTAAGCACCTCATCTGCAATGCGCCCGTAGCTCAGTTGGATAGAGTACTGCCCTCCGAAGGCAGGGGTCGTGAGTTCGAATCTCGCCGGGCGCGCCATTTCAATATACTGATATACAAACACTTTATAACAGTCTAGCTCTTATCATTATTTGCCCGATTTATGTTAAAGTACGCATGTAGTACGCAAAACTTAAGAGAAGCATGGCAAGTACACGGTCAGATCTCACCAGCAAACAAACCGGCTTTTGCCGAGCAGTGGTATCGGGTTGCACGTTGAGTGACGCATACCGCGAAGCGTACAACACCAGTAACATGAAGCCAGCAGCAATCCATGTCGAGGCCAGCAGGCTCATGGCGCACCCTAAGGTAGCCCTAAGGGTTGAGGGGCTTCAACGGGCTAAGGATGGCGCGGTGATCGCCTCCAGCATATCCGACAGGGAACGGGTCCTTGAGCAGCTTAGGCACTTAATGGATCATGCGGTACCTGGTGACAGCGCCAAACTCAGGGCGTGTGAACTGCTGGGCAAATCGGTTGGCCTGTTCAAGGAAGTCATCGAGACCAAGGTTTACCGGTCACCTGAGGATATTCTTGCAGACATCGACCGGCTACTGGCAGCGGATGAAGAGTCGCTGCATTGAGATGGAATAGTCCATCCCCGGATATACGAGCAGTTTTCGTTTAAATCGGGTTTTGCTGTCTGCTTCTGTCAGGAAAGCAGACATGGATCGGGTACGATTTAATGCAACGAAAATGTCCGGAACCGGCCGAGGCTGTGTGAAAACTATTTCACCCTAATTAATTCTGGGATAGTGAATAAGAA
>JBFZEL010000547.1:0-2644 GCA_041306925.1 Lysobacterales bacterium | reverse complement strand
AAACGCCGCGCCGCCGACCTCTTGTAGTTGGTTGCGGTGCTCCAACTCCGACAGTAGCGTTAGGAAGTCCACCGGTTCGCGGCGCGCCCGCAACGCCAAGGCCGCGTCATAGATCCAGTTGCTGCGCTCGCGATAGAAGTCCGCCGGCTTGAGCACCGTAGCGATCTCGTCAACGGCGCTCGGATCGATGAGCAGGCTGCCCAGCACGGCCTCCTCGGCCGCGAGGTTGTTGGGGGGTACGAACGTTTCATCAGGCATGTTATCTTCCTCCAACGGGCGACTCAACCCCACAGGTGACTCAGGCCATCTAGGATGGCGGCTACTTCGTCGCGCTCGGCTGTCGGAGGCGGCGCGGCCATCAACCCGCCGCGCATGGCGCGCAGCACGGCATTCGCCTTGCCGCCGGGCGCGGTTTGCGCCAGGAATGCGATGATATCGTCATCGCGACCGGGCACCAGCCAGAGCTTGATCACGTGCACGGTCACAGCTTGCCGGCGTGCTCTCGCCATCCTCCGCCACCTCCGCGCCGAATCGGGTTACCTGATTGGGCTTTCACGCCATTCGGGTAACCCGATTGCCCGTCTACCGGACTGCCTGGGTTTCGAACAGACCGCGGCGTCGGGCGAAACGCGCCAGCCCGCGGGCATTGGCGGTCACCGGTTCAGCCAGCTCGATCGCGCGCGGGAAGGCGTTCCGCAGTCGCTCGCCGAGCGCCAAAACACCGCCGCCCGTGAACGGAAGATAGTCGAACTGGCCACCATCCTCCCACACCTGGCTCAGGTAGGCGCGCACCTCGCCGGCCGCCACATCGAGCGCCTGACGCGCCAATGGTTTCAGATTGAACGGCGCGCCACCAACCAGTACCTCGGCGTTGCCACCGCGGCCTGCCTGCTGCAGGTACTGGTCGGCCTGGTGCAGGCTCACCCGCCGGCCGGTCTGCGCCTCAAACAATTCCTGCATCACCCTGGCGCCCCGGCGCAGGCCGAGGGTCGTGCCATCGGTGTAGCGCCGCACAATCTGCCCGCCGATCAAGGTGATCAAATCCAGGAGGATAGGCCAGAACATAACGCGTGGGCGGCGGGCGGTGATCAGCGGCACATAACATAAACACGAGGCTGGCGGGATTTTGACTTGCGGCGCAGCGGATTCCGGTCGGATGCGCTGGGCCCGGGGTCTGTGCGCGGTGACCGTAGGTGCGGAAGCGGGTCAGCCGGGGTTGGGGTGGCGGCTGTGGGGCGCGTCAAGACGACCAGCGGCCGCGCGTGGCGCGGCTGGTGCGGTTAGCGGTCGTGTGGTCTGCCGGTTAGGCCCCGGCTGCGCCAGGCCTTTTGGTCTGGCGGGCCAGTGCCTCCTGGTGTTGGCGGATGCGCTGCAAAGCGCGCAGGTTGATTAAGACATAGATCAGGGTGTTCTGATTGGTGATGGCGCTTTGACAGCGTAAGTAGGGGCGCTCGATACCCAAGGCCAGCGCTTGGCTATTAATGCGCTCATCGGCGGTGCGTTGGTTGTAGATGGCCTTGTACGCGGCGCTTTCGCGGTCGAGTTGATAGCGGAGACGTGCGCCGGCGCAGGTCGGCACACTTGCACCGCACTGCGTTTGGTGCAGTGCAGGTGTCATGGCCGTGCAGCCGCCCTTGGCCCAGTTTGCGTGGCTGACGGGGCAAACGGCGTTCGGCGTAGCCTGGGGGTGGCGCAGCGGACAGACGTACTTGCCGCGTTCATGCGTGACCAGGGTGGTGGTGCGGTCGGTGAAGGCGCACTTGAGCGGCATGGGTAAGCCGGCGGCGCACAGCGGCCGGCCATCGGCGCTGAAGCTGCGCTCCTGGTAGCCGCCCTTTTCGACCAGAGGCACGGCCGCGAAGCCACCGGCTTCATGGAAGTGCTGATACACATAGAAGGCATCATAGGCGGCATCGAAAGCGCCGTAGCGCGGCCGGCGACCGAGGCGTTGCTCGACCTGTTGCATGAGGGGGAAGAAGTAGGAGGGGTCGCTCTTGTCGAAAGTCTGGGTCAGCTCGGCGAGCACGAACTCACCCCAGCCGGAGACCTTGGTCGCAATGACGCCGGAAGCGTAGCCCCAATGGAACTCGCCGCCGGTGGCGTGGCTGGCGGGCGTGGGATGGGTCGTGGGCGTAGCTAAGCTCGTTGGTGGGGTAGCCCGTCGGGGTCGGGCTTGCTCGGTCGCCGTTGCCATCGCCCTGGTTGTGGCGTTTCTTGCAGCCGAGTTTGCAGTCCGGATCGCCGCGGGGCTGCTTGGTCTTGTTGTAGCGGTCTTCGACGTACTGCTTGGGGGTGTTCTCTTTGACCCACGCCAGAATGTGCTTGGTATCGCCGGCCACGATATCGCCGAACTCCACGTCAGACGGTAGCGCGTGGCGGATGAGCTGGACGGTGGCCGTCAGCAGGAACTGGGCGGCGGCGTTGTCGAGTTCGCGCAGCACCCGGCCCAGTTGGCGGCGGGAGGGCAGCGAGCGCGGCACGTCGCAGCCGTGCGGCGCAGCGGGATCGGCCACCAGGGGGAAGCCGAGGATCCACACCAGGGCGGGATGCTCGACCAGGTAGCGGCGCAAGTGACCCATCGAGCGTAGGCCCTCGTTGAGCTTGACCAACTCGGCCGCCACATAGCGCGCGCGGGGAGTGGGTG
>JBFZEL010000546.1:0-5564 GCA_041306925.1 Lysobacterales bacterium | reverse complement strand
GGCCAGGCGATGGTCAATCTTGCCGATGCCTACGCAGAAAAAGGTTTCTTCATTGACCAGGCGGAACTGCCCGACTACCTGCCCCTGTTTCTCGAGTTCCTGTCCTTGTGCCCGCTGGCTGAAGCCGTGGCTTTACTGGGTGAACCGATCGATATCATGGCCACGCTTGCGACCCGTCTGCACAAACGGGATTCATCCTATGCCGGGTTATTCGATGCGTTGGTGGCGCTCTCCAAAGTTAAACCAAACCACGAAAAAATCCAGCAGGTAGTGGCCGGGGAACTGGAAGACGACAGCCTTGATGCGCTGGATAAGGAATGGCAGGAAGCGGCGGCGTTTGCCGGTCAGCCAGGTCAACCCGGCTGCGGTGGTTGCAGGACCCCGTCTGCCGGTTTGCAGATCAACATCACAGGGTAGGAGGCATACACATGGCAAACTACATCAACCAGTTCTTCTTCGGGATCTACCCGTACATTGCGCTCACCGTCTTCTTTATCGGCAGCCTGCTGCGTTATGACCGCGACCAATACACATGGAAGGCCAGTTCCAGCCAGTTGTTGAGCAAGAAGGACATGCGTCTCGGCAGCAACCTGTTCCACATTGGCATCATCGCGTTGTTTTTTGGTCACCTGCTGGGTCTGCTGACCCCGCACTGGGCCTATGAAGCCATGCTATCGGCAGGCACAAAACAGCTGCTGGCCATGACCGCCGGCGGCATATTCGGTCTGATCTGCCTGGCCGGTATGCTCCTGCTGATCCGCCGGCGTATACGGGATGCGCGTATCAGGGCGACCTCCCAGGCCACCGACCTGCCGATCCTGCTGATCCTGTTCGTACAGCTTGTTTTAGGTTTATTGACCATTCCGTTTTCAGCGCAGCACCCGGACGGCAGTTCGATGCTGGCGCTGGCAAACTGGGCGCAGCACGTGGTGACGTTCCAGGGCGACGCCGCAGCGTTTGTGGCCGGTGAAGCCTTCATATTCAAGATTCACCTGGTGCTGGGCTTGACCATATTCCTGGTGTTTCCATTCACGCGGCTGGTGCATGTCTGGAGCGCACCGATTCAATACCTGGCCCGCAGCGGTTACCAGATCGTCAGGAAACGGGGCTAGCGATGCCGATATTCGTTAACCGGGTCGAGATAAACGACACGGAAATCGGCCAGGAAATGCAGTATCACCCGGCCGAAAACCAGCAGGGCGCCTGGCATTTGGCCGCGCAGTCACTGGTGATCAGGCAGTTGCTGTTGCAGCGGGCGGTCGAGGCCGGCCTGTGTGAAGATCTGGATACAATCAAGCCCGGTGAAATGGAAGAAAACCTGATTGACCAACTCCTGCAGCAGGAAGTCGTCGTGCCTGAAGCCGACGAAGTCACCTGTCAGCGTTTCTATAAAAACCACCCGGACAGTTTCAGGGACGGTAAGTCGGGCAAACCCGTTGCTTTCAGCCAGGCGCACGCCAATATCCGCGATTACCTGCATACCAAGGCCATGCGCCTGGCGGTTGCCGGGTACATCAAGCAGTTGTCGTACAATGCGAGTATCAGGGGTTTTGAACTGGAGAATCTTTGACGCGCCTGTTTGGCTGACACCCGCGCAAAGGCTGCGGGAAACGCTGCAACGCATGACATAGCGCATGTACTTCGCAGCATAACGGTCTTACCCTTGTGTGATTATGTCTGACCGGTTTTTTCCGATTTCATCGGCACAATTGATCGAATGGGTATTCTCGGAACTGGATACCCGTGATTCGATCTTTGGCATACCGCGACAGCATTTCTTTGTCCCGCACAGGCACGATCCATTCCGCACCAGCGCCTTTCGCCATCCGCTTGAAACCCCGTTCGGCCCGGCGGCGGGCCCGCATTCGCAGATGGCGCAGAACATCGTTGCCGCCTGGTTATGCGGTGCGCGTTACATCGAATTGAAAACCGTCCAGACCGTGGATGAACTCAATGTATCCAAACCCTGTATCGACATGCAGGACGAGGGTTATAACGTCGAATGGTCACAGGAACTCAAAATTTACCAGTCGTTTGATGAGTACCTGCGTGCCTGGGTGCTGATCCATGCGCTCCACCACAAGCTCGGTTTCCCGGGCGGATTACCCGGTATCGTTTTCAATCTCAGCGTCGGCTACGACCTCAAGGGCATCCTCAAGCCGAACGTGCAATGGTTTTTGCGGCAGATGCGCGATTGCTCGGCGTATAAACAGGCGTTGGTGGATCAGATCGCGCGTTTTTATCCGGCGGTACATAAAGTGCAGATTCCCGACTGCATGGCCGATAACGTGACGCTTTCCACCATGCACGGTTGCCCGCCCGATGAAATCGGCAAGATCTGCACTTACCTGATGGCGGAACAGGGTCTGCACACCTATGTCAAATGCAACCCGACGCTGCTGGGACCCGGACAGGTACGTTCATTGCTGAATGACCAACTTGGCTACACCGACGTGCTGGTGCCTGACAGCGCCTTTGCGCATGATCTGAAATACCCGGATGCCGTGCCAATGCTGCACACGTTACTGGGTATTGCGCGCAATTGCGACCTCCACTTTGGCGTGAAACTCAGCAATACGCTCGAAGTGGAGAACACCCGGACCGTGTTCAGCCCGGCGGAAAAAATGAGTTACCTGTCCGGTCGTCCGCTGCATGCGATCACCGTCAGCCTCGCCCGGCAACTGTCCCGGGAGTTTGACGGCGACCTGCCGATGTCGTTCTCGGCCGGCGCCGATTGTTTCAACGCGAGCGACCTGCTGGCCGCCGGCATGCAGACCATCACAGTCTGTTCCGATCTGCTGAAAACCGGCGGTTACCTGCGTCTGCTCCAGTACATCGAGCAGGTGCGGCATGATTTCAGATCTGCCGGCGCCGCCGACATCAACGAGTTTGCGCTGGCGAGGGCCGGGGCTTCCGGTGCACCGGCGGGCGCCACGCCGCATGACGTGCACGCCAACACGCGTGTCAACCTGGACTTTTACACGCAGCAACTGGGTCGGCAGCGGCGCCTGCATAAAGGCGCATTCCTGACCTCACGCAGTAAAACCGGCCGGGAACTGGGCTTGTTCGATTGCATCGAGGCGCCCTGCGTCGAGCGTTGCGCGATCGGTCAAAAAGTGCCGCAGTACATGCACGCGGTCAGGCACGGCGAGTTCAACGAGGCCGTGCGTCTGACCCGCGCCGACAACCCCCTCGCCTGCACGCTCGGACGGGTCTGCGATCACCTGTGTGAAAGCACCTGTATCCGCACCCACCTCGACGAACCGCTGGCGATCCGCGAGATCAAGCGTTTCATCATGGATCACGGTGCGGAGACGCCGATAAAAATCCCGTTCCAGCCGGCCGGTCTGCGCGTGGCGATCATCGGCGCCGGTCCCGGCGGGATGGCGGCCGCAGCGGAACTGGCGAGCGCCGGTTGCAGGGTTGAAATCTTTGAAATGCACGCTTATGCCGGTGGCATGGTCGGCGGCGCCATCCCTGAATTCAGGCTGCCGCGGGCCGTGTTTAACCGTGATCTCGAACGCCTGCTGCAACACGGGGTGAAAATCCATTACAACGTGAAGGCCGGGCGCGATATCCAGCTTTCACAATTGCGCCGCGATGGATTTGAGCGTGTCGTGATCACGACGGGTGCCCAGTTGGGCAAGACCCTGGGGCTCAAGGGTGAAGACGCCGAAGGGGTCATGGATGCCCTGTATTTCCTCAGGCGGGCGCGGGAAGGCCGGCCCGTTGCCCTCGGCAAACACGTCGCTATCATCGGCGCCGGCGACACCGCCATGGACTGTGCGCGCACCGCCTGGCGACTAATCGGCGGCCGTGTCAGCGTGATCTACCGCCGCACCATCGAACAGATGCCGGCGGACCGCGAAGAGGTGGCGTTGCTGATGGAGGAGGGCATAGAGGTGGTGGAACTGGCGCAACCGCAGAAGCTGCTGGTCGAGAACGGCAGCTTGCGCGGCCTGGTGTGCCGCTCGATGGAGTACCGGGGCGAGCGCGATGCTTCCGGCAGGAAGATCCCCTTTGAAGTTGCGGATTCCGAATTTGAAATACCCGTTGATACCCTGATCCTGGCGATCAGTCAGCACGCCATGCTGGATTTCTTTGACGGGGAACCGGTTGCGGTCAACCGGCGCGGCTATATCAAGGCCGATCCCGTGTCCTTTGCAACCTCCCTGCCCGGTGTCTATGCCGGCGGCGACGTGGTCAATGACGGTCCGTCTTCGATCGTCGAGGCCGTGGCTGATGGCAAGGCCATTGCTGCCTCCATCCTCGGCCGCCGCACCGCTGAAAACCCGGCGGCGGAGGCATTCGACACGGCCGCGCTATTGCGCCAACGCAGTCTGCGGCAATGGCGTGTTGCAGTTGCGCACACTTCGCCACAGGAGCGTCGAAACTCCAACGAGGTCGTGCTGGGTTATAACGAGCAACAGGCGCGGACAGAAGCGGCGCGCTGCCTGGATTGCCACAGGTTCTGCAGTCTGTGCGTCAGTGTCTGCCCCAACCTGGCCCTGCAGACCTGGCAAAACGCTCCTTTCACGGTGTGCCTGGCCGACTTGAGACTCGGACCCGACGGTATCGAAACGCATCCAGGCAGGGCATGGTCCGTGGCGCAGGCCTTCCAGATCGCCGTACTGACGGATTTCTGCAACGAGTGCGGCAACTGCACCACGTTTTGCCCGACGGCAGGCGTGCCGTGGCGGGATAAGCCAAGACTCTACCTGGACCGCCGCGAGTTCCTTGCGCAGCAGGACAATGCGTTCATGCTGTTCCGGCAGGCCGATGCCTGGGCGATGGAAAGCCGCTGGCAGAACCAGACACACCGCATCGAAATGAATGGCAGCCTGCATTACAGCGGACCCCTGTTCAGCGCCCGTCTCGATCCGCTTACGTTTGCAGCAGCTGACATCGAGGCAACCGCCGCTGCGAGGGCCGGCGACAGGCTGCCGCTGGAACCGGCGGCAACGATGTTCGTGCTGCTGAACGGCCTCAGAAAATCGTTGCCACACCTGCCGGCCGCGCTGTCCGCAGAAGCGGCTGACGCAGGCCGCATCTCCCACCCGGGCGACGCGGAATAACCCGCAAGCTGACGTAGATCAACACCAGCAGCCGGGATTACATTCAGAATAAATTGTTCTGACAACCGCACAAGAACTGTGCGAATTCCATAACAGGGGAGAGCAAAAAGATGAGCTCGCTGCTGATCACCAATGCACACCTGGTGACGCTGGATGAAGCCAACGGCTTCATCGCCAACGGCAGCGTGTACATCGAAGACAGGCTTATCGTCGAAGTGGGCGAAGCAGCGGCGGTCCGGCGGCAGGCAGAGCGCAGCATCGACGCCCGCGGCAGTGTCGTTTTACCCGGTTTGATCAACACCCACCACCACCTCTATTCGACCTTCGCGCGGGGTTTCACGCCGCCGGGTGCGCCGGCCCGGAATTTCGGCGAGATCCTTTCGAAACTTTGGTGGAAACTGGACAGGGCGCTGGATTCCGAAGACGTTTACTACTCAGCACTGTTGGCGCTGATGGACGCCGCCCGGGCCGGTTGCACGACGGTTATCG
>JBFZEL010000545.1:0-3018 GCA_041306925.1 Lysobacterales bacterium | reverse complement strand
ATCGGGGTTCGTGACGCCATACTGCGCGGCCAGATCCTCCCAAACCCGTCCGCGACCGCGAACCTCCTCGAGTACGCCAATCGGGGTCAGATCGGTACCCTGCCATCCCCCCGCCGCACCGAGATTGCCTTTTTCAACTTTGTCCATGACTCACTCCTTGCCAACTGACAGCCTCGAACTCAATGGTCGTGATGAACCGGCCGAATCGCCTTGATCACGGGTCGCTTCGAATTTGCGGTAATGCCGGGTTTCGGCACCGCAACGCCGATCAGACAATCGCGCGTCACGATCTCGGCCAGCTGATCCTCGGTCCAACCTTCCGTGCCTTCAGGACGGACCGGCATGACGATATAGCGGGTCTTCTGGTTGGAGTCGGCAACACGGACCTGGACTTCCGGTGGCAACTGCAAGCCGAACTCGGTAAGCACCTGGCGCGGCCAGCGCACCAGGCGGCGGCGGTAGTTCGGGGTGCGATACCACTCGGGCGACTGCCCCAGGATCGGGCGGGGGTAGCACGAGCACAGGGTGCACACCACCACATGCTTCAGGGTAGGCGTATCAGCCAGCACGCGCAGGTTGCAGTAGTCGCTGGGCGTGCCGAACTGGGTAGGCGGACTGGTGACCCAGTTCACGCCCACGGCCTTGCTGGCCTCGACGCCATCCTCGATGCATAGTTTCTTGTACTCGGGATCCAGCCAGGCCTTGGCAACCAGACGCGCCGCGGGCAGCGGGCCGAGGGTATGCACGTACTCCTTCCAAACGCGGTGGTCTTCAGCGGAAAAAAGTCCTTTTTCGATGGCAAGTTCGCGAACAGCCATTTCGAGAATTTCGAAATCGCTGACTTCATCGACCATCGGCGCCGGTTTGTGGCTGTGGTCGTGGTCATGGTCGTGATGATGATCAGACATGTGTAGTTCCTCTTGTCAATAATGTCCGTGAGCCGAATCAAGCCGACTCAAGATAACGTTCCGGGATCTCGGTCTCGACGGTATCGTTGGCGAAGGTGTCGCTGTACTCTGGCCAAAGTTCCTTCTGCGGAAACACGATGCTGTAGAACCACTCGGAGTGATCCTCGTTGCCGAAGGCCTCGTCTTCTGCCGCAGGACTCTCGTACACCAGCCTGACGATCGTGCCCACCGCGCCGCGCGTATAGGTCATGGTGCGGGTGTAGAACAGGTCGGGCAGGTCCTTGATGCGTACCCGGTCGCCTTCCTTGAACTTGGCCTTGCCGGCCTGACCCTTGAAGCATTGCGGGTCGCCAATGCCGGTGGCCATTTTGGCGTGATGGGTTCTGTCGTAATGCGGTTTGCTGCTCATGGCGTTTTCCCCTCGTGTTTTACTTGGTCTTCGCTGGGAGGTACTCGCCCAGACCCTGCCCGGACTTGGCTCGCTCCCTCAGCTCGACCATCTTGTTGTGCAACTCGGTCAGCGTGCAGTACTGCTTGTCGACCAGGATGCGGGCGGCCGTCATCAGCCAGCGGCCGTAGTAGGGCATACCGAGGTATACGGTTTGGCCAACATCCACGTTCTGCTTGCGGCGACGCTCTTCCGCTGTCCACACGCCGCGCCAAGCCAAGCATTCGCAGGTCGCGAAGGTATTCAATTCCCAGACCTCTTCTTCCTTCTCTTGATACACGATCGGCACATCCGGCTCGCCGCCGACATCGTGTGGCGTCCGCGTGTAGGCTCTGAAGAGCGTATGGTCGATTTCAGTGGGGGAGGGAGCGTGCGTCTGCCTATGCAGCGCTGGCTGCAACTGACCGACAGTATTGAGATGCTGAAGCACCTCTTCTCTGGTTGACGATGACATTGTTTTCGACTCCTTATTTGGATTACGAACAAGTCGGCTTGCCGTAGTGCACCGTGAAAATCCGGCTTCTGTATACGTCGATCCGACTGCTACTGACTGCCTGTCATCAAGAGCCCTGCACACCGCCCGACTCGTCCTTCCCGGACCGCGCCGGCCACAACGCTCGGCCTTGATGCAATCCACTATGCGTCATCCTGTTTTTGATTTCCAAGACTTAATTCCGATAGGCTCCATAGGGGTTCGCTATAGCGTGAAATCCCTTGTCAGCTGGTCCAACTCGAGGGCGCCGGCGAACTGTCGACGGCCCATATCGCTGAACTTCAACGCACTTCTGCAAGCCCCTGCCACCATCCCGGCAGGCCTGCATCCGGTATGGCATTCGCAGCGATCCAGAATGGCGCCGCCACATACTGGCTCGTTCGATCAGTCACCCGGCTGCGCGCCTTCGCATATGGGGTGGACATGCGGGGACGTTGCTCAGGAACGGTGAGCCAGATAGGTGTAGTAGTTGCAGGCTGCAAAGAATGTTCCTTTCTCCATTGCCTGACGCTGCTCTCTATGCCATGCCTCGATCGCCTGCTCCGGCAACAGGCCGGCTTTCTTGACGTAGGGCACATCGGTTTCTGCAAACGACTTGAAATAGCTTGCTGTGCCGACCTCGACCACGGCTTCGCCCCAGGCCCTGCCCAGCCTCAGGCCGAGTTCTGGCAGCAGGCGCGGCAGATCGCGCATGATCCGCGGATTGTTGAAAGTCGCACTCGCCAAGGCCACATCCATGCGATGGCCGAATCCGTGATCCGGAAATGCGTAGGTCAGCGAGGCATAATCGCCGTCGAAGACCACCACGGTCCCGCCCGGACGCACCAGGCGAGCCATTTCGCGCAAGACTGCCAGCGGCTCCGTGACATGGCTGATGAGGGTATGCGCGATGACGATATCGAACTGACCGGCGCGAAGATCGAGACCGTGCGCGTCACCGATCTCGAATGCCAGGCGTGCTTCGACCCCTTCGGCCCGGGCCAGAGCATTGGCGGCATCAACAAATTGTCGGCACTGATCGACCCCGGTCGCCTGTCCGGTGAAATCATCCCGGCGCGCAATGGATCGCAGCACCGCACCCGTGCCGCAGCCCACCTCCAAAATGTTAGCCGAGCTGGACAGGGGCAATTGCGCCAGATAAGTATCGAGCAGGCGTGCGAATACCAGGT
>JBFZEL010000544.1:0-3873 GCA_041306925.1 Lysobacterales bacterium | reverse complement strand
CCCGTACCAGCGTCTGCAGGCTTGCCGGTTGGATACCGGTGATGCCCGCCACGCTTTCCGGCGGGTAGTCCCTGACCAGCATTTCGATTTGCGCCAGCCCGGTCGTGAAGCCGGCAACGCGGCCGAGGGATTGCAGATTTTCACTGAAGACCACGTTGAGCATGGCGAGCAGCATGAAAACATCGCTGCCGGGGCGGATGAACAGGTGCGTATCCGCCAGTGCGGCGGTCTCGGTCCTGCGCGGGTCGATGACCACCAGGCGGCCACCGCGTTCGCGTATGGCCCTGAGACGTTTACCAACCCCGGGCGCCGTCATCATGCTGCCGTTGGAGACCACCGGGTTGGCGCCAAAAATGAGGTGGAAGGCGGTGCGGTCCAGGTCGGGCAGGGGGATCAGCAGAGGGTGGCCAAACATCAGCAGCGACACCAGTTGTTCCGGTAACTGATCGACCGAGGTGGCCGAATAACGGTTGCGGGTGCGCAGGCTGCGGAAAAACTCCGGACCGAACAGCAGTGCTTCGAGGTTGTGCACGTTGGGGTTGCCGAGATAAACCGCCACGGCGTCATTACCATGGCTGCGCCGGATCTCTTTCAGCTTGCCGGCGACCTTGTCAAATGCCTGCTGCCAGGGGATTTCCCGCCAGCCATCCGGGCTGCGTTCGAGTGGCAGGCGCAGCCTGTCGGGGTCGTTGTATATATCCTGCAGGGCGACGGCTTTCGGGCAGATATGGCCCTTGCTCAAGGGGTCCTGCTGATCGCCGCGGATGGCTTTGATCTGTCCTTTTTCGAGCCTGATCTCGAGACCGCAGACCGCTTCACACAGGTTGCAGGCTACATAGTGGGTCTGGATGGAATGGGTCTGCATGGCAGGGATGGTCTTCACACCTGGCCGGGCATCGCGCTTATTCGATCTGCGCCAGCAGCGCGCCGATCATTCTTTCACAACGGGAAAGATAAGCCACGCCGAACAGGTTGAGGTGATTGAGCACATGGTAGAGTTTATACAGTTCCCGCCGCAGCGGGTAGCCCGCCGGCAACGGCCAGACCGACTGGTAGGCTAAGTAGAAGGCCGGTTCAAAACCACCAAACAGTTCGGACATCGCAATATCGGTTTCGCGGTCACCGTAATAAACGGCGGGGTCGTACAGCACCGGCTGACCGCTTGACGTAAAGGCCTTGTTACCGGCCCACAGGTCGCCGTGCAGCAGTGAAGCGCAGGGTTGGTGGTCGCGCAGCAATTGTTCCAGCCCGTCCAGCAGACGTTCGCCCGAGTCGGTCAGACGGCTGCCGAAACCGGCGGCGCGCGCCATCGCGAGTTGCGGTTCAAGGCGGCAGTGACGCCAGAATTCCGTCCAGTTGTCAGACGGCCTGTTGAGTTGCGGGGTGGTGCCGATGTAGTTGTCCATTGACCAGCCAAACCGGTCACGGGTAATGCCGTGCAGTGCCGCCAAGTGTTCGCCGAGCAGGGCGGCCGGGCCGCTGGACAGGAGCTCGAGGTATTCCAGCACCAGCCAGTCCGTGTCGCCTGCGCTGCCCCAGGCCATGGCCGCGGGCACCCGGACACAGCCGCTTGCCGATATTTCAGCCAGGGCCCGGGCCTCTGCTGCAAACATGCCCGCCGGGGCGTTGTCGCGGTACTTGACGAACCAGCTCCTGTGCCCGTCCCGGATGCGGGCGGCCCGGTTGATATCGCCGCCGGACAGGTCCTCTGCCCAGGCTAGGCACGGCGCACTGCCGGTGGGCCAGGCCAGTCCGGTCCGGATGGATTCCAACAGGGCAGTTTTGCTGATCATGGCGGGATTTTACGCCGGCGGACGGTGACGCGCATCCCGCACCAGGCCCCGCACCAGGCCCGCATCGCTGCAGGCGGTTTTGCCTGCTGTGAGCAATACCCACAAAGGCTACAATAGGGGACATTGATGCGTACTTGGATATTGCGCACCCCACCGGCATTATGCGGCCTCCCTGGTCTGTGCCGGCGCAGTCGCAGCGTTGCTGTTCACGGGCTTGACAGGAGAATTGGAACATGGGCATTTCATTAACGGACGGGCGCCTGTTGAAAACCGGGGCGTATATCAACGGCCGCTGGACCCCTGCGGACCAGGGTGCCACGCTGGACGTTTACAACCCGGCCACCGGCGAAGTCATCGCCAGCGTGGCGAATTGCGGGACGGCCGAGACACGCCGGGCCATAGAAGCAGCACAGGCCGCGCAGGTCGGTTGGAGCCGGACCCCCATCAAGACGCGCTCCGGCATCCTGCGCAAGTGGTTCAACCTGATGCTGGAGAACCAGGAGGACCTGGCGCAGATCCTGACCACCGAACAGGGTAAACCGCTGGCCGAGGCCCGTGGCGAAATAGCCTACGGCGCGAGTTACATCGAATGGTTCGCGGAAGAGGGCAAACGCATCTACGGCGATATCATTCCCCACGCCGCCAATGACAAACGCCTGGTGGTCATCAAGCAGCCTGTCGGCGTCGTCGCCTGTATCACGCCATGGAATTTCCCGAATGCGATGCTGACCCGCAAGATCGCCCCGGCCCTCGCCGCCGGTTGCACGGTGGTGTGCAAGCCGGCCAATGCGACCCCGCTGTCGGCCTACGCGTTTGTGGAACTGGCCGAACGCGCCGGTGTGCCCGCGGGTGTGATCAATGTCGTGACCGGCAGAACGGCGGAAATCGGCAAGGAACTCACATCCAACCCGATAGTGCGTAAATTGACCTTCACGGGTTCAACCGCGGTGGGCAAGCAACTGATGGCCGAGTGCGCGGCGACCGTCAAGCGAACCTCCATGGAATTGGGCGGCAATGCGCCGTTCATCGTTTTCGATGACGCCGACCTGGATGCCGCCGTGGCCGGGGCGATGTTGAGCAAATACCGTAACGCGGGTCAGACCTGTGTCTGCGCCAACCGCATCCTGGTGCAGGCGGGCGTCTACGATGCCTTTGCCGAGAAACTCGTGGCCGCCGTCGGCAAACTCAAACTCGGTGACGGCAGGGATGCCGGCGTGACCATGGGTCCGCTGATCAACGAGGCCGCGGCGAACGACGTCATGGGTTTTATCGAAGACGCCCTCAGCAAGGGTGCGTGTGTCATCGCGGGCGGACACCGCTCCGCATTGGGCGGGAGCTTTATCGAACCCACCATATTGACCCAGGTCAGCGACGACATGCGGGTCTTCAGGGAGGAAATATTCGGTCCGGTTGCACCACTGTTCAAATTCACCACGGAGCAGGAGGCCATTGCGATGGCGAACGATACCGAGGTTGGCCTGGCCTGTTACTTCTATTCGCGCGATATCGGCCGTATCTGGCGGGTGGGCGAAGGCCTGGAATACGGTATAGTCGGTATCAACGAGGGCATCATTTCCAACGAAATGGCGCCTTTCGGGGGCATGAAGGAGTCCGGCCAGGGTCGCGAGGGTTCGAAATACGGCCTGGATGATTACCTGGAAATCAAGTACATGTGCATGGGCGGAATTGACAAATGAGCAGACTGGAAAAACACCTGGCGGACGGCGCAACCGGCAACGCCGATTGGCAGGCCCGCAAGGAAGCCGCGTTTTCGCGGGCGCAGAGCAACATGGCGCCCGTCTATATCGAGCGCGCGCGCAACGCCGAGATGTGGGACATAGAAGGCCGGCGCTACATCGACTTCGCCAGCGGTATCGCGGTGTGTTCGACCGGGCATGCCAACCCCGGGGTCACCGCGGCCGTCCAGGCCCAGTTGCAGCGCTTCAGCCATACCGCGTTCGGCATAACACCCTATACCTCGGCGGTGGAACTGGCGGAAAAGCTGAATGAACTCGCGCCGGGCAGTACGCCGAAGAAGACGGTGCTGGTCACCACCGGCGCCGAGGCGAGATCGGAAGAG
>JBFZEL010000543.1:0-4317 GCA_041306925.1 Lysobacterales bacterium | reverse complement strand
CGCCCGGGTATCGATGTCGCCATCGCCCTCGACCCTGCCCTGTCGGAACTGGAAATTGCCTACCGCAGGGAATTTGACCTGCCCGACAGCATCGGCATGTACCTGTTCTGGCGCGACCATGCCAAGAAAGTCCTCGACCGCGACGCCGTGCTCGCCATCTATGCCAAGGCGATATTTGAATACGATATCCCGATACTGTCGATCGAGGACGGTTTTTCCGAGGACGACCTCGAGGGCTGGCAAAAACTGCTTGCCAGTCTGGGCGACCGCTTGCTGGTGGTCGGCGATGACCTGGTGACGACCAACGACCGCACGATCGAAATGGCCGCCGGCAAGGGTCTGATCAACACGGTGCTGGTGAAGGCCAACCAGATCGTCTCGTTGTACGAGACCCTGCTGGCAATCCTGGTCACGCTCGGCAAGGGTCTTGAACTGATCATTTCACACCGTTCAAAAAGTCCGAATGACGACATGGAGGCGCACATCGCACTGGCCGCCAACGCGTTGGGTCTGAAGGCGGGCGGCGGCGCCAACACCGAGCGCCTGGTCAAGTACCAGGCCGTCACGACACAGATGGAAAACATCCTGGCAGGGCGGGTGCGCGAACCCGTGTTGCCCGGGTTCGCCAGCGTGGAATACTTGCGGGCGCGCGAGGAACCCACCAATGCCGGTATCCCGACGGTCGGTGTGGATGTGCAGCTGGCCCTGCCCGGCGCGGATGCCGAGGCCCGTGTGCGCCTGTCGTTTCATGGCGCCACCCCGCTTGGCACCTCTGCGGGCAGCGCTGAAGCGGTCCACCTCATCGACGCCGTATTCGAGCGCGCCGAATACCTCGAAGTGGTGCAAAAGCACGGCAAAATGATGCAGGAAGTGGAGCCCGGCGTATTTGCCTTCACGGCCAGCGTGACCCGCGCCGGGGTCGAATCGACCGGTGATCCGGCCCTGCTGGAATTGTTCAAACGCTGTGAACGCTACAATGGCAGGGGTTGCCTGAACGCGGTCGACCACGTCCACGAGTTCGTGGCACCGCTGTTCTTGCATAAAGACGTTGCCGGCTGGGGTTTGTTCGAGATCGACCGGGCCCTGCTCAAGCTTGAATTAGAGACTGCAAAACGGCGCGGAAAACTGCCTGCGGAATCTGACCAGGAAACCGGCCAGGAAACCGATCGGGAAACCGAAATACGCGTCATGCAGCGCAAGCAGAACCTGGGCATGAATGCCATTCTCGCGGTGTCCCTCGCCATGGCCCGTGCTGTCGCGCACGTGCGCGGACAGGAGCTTTACGAGTTCCTGCGCGAGGAGATGCTGGTCATCATCGAACACCTCGCCGGCACCCACCAGGTCGCTATCAGGGGCAGCCGTTATGGCGACTACCTCGATGCGCTGCGCGAGGTCAACAACCGGCTCGAGACGCAGAAACTGCCCCTTTATGCAGCCCTGCGCAAGGTCACCGGGATCTACAGCCAGTTCGATCAAGCGGCCACCGCGCCCGCAGCGTTGGTCACCAGCCTGACACTGGTACCCACGGCAGCGGCGGCCTTCAATACCGGTGAGCAGGCCTCGATCAGCAGCCTGAACGACGCCCTGGTAAGCGCCTGGCTGAGCCCCTGCACCGAGCAGGAACAGCAGCAGGCCTGCAAGGTCGCATTGCGCCGTTACCTTGAAACGATGACCCTGCTCGGACACCGTTACCGGATGTTCGAAATTGCCAACCACCGCATTTTCAAAGCCGACAATAGCCTGATCGTGCCCTACGATGCGCACGGCAGCCTGACGATTTACGCCCTGCGGCGGGATGCGCAACAGGTGATCAAACAGCTGCGCCTGCCGCACGGCACGCTGATCACCAACAGGCTGATCGCTGAACTGACGGGCTTGCGGGGCCAGCTCATCGACCTCGAACTCGAAATCTATCACCTGCACGTCGACGACATGCCCACCATCCAGGTCGCCCGTCTGCGCGACCTGGCGGGTCTGCTGCGGCGGCTTAACAGCTGCGGCAGCCGTCACGAGGCCGTCTACCTGCTGCGCTTCCTGGTGGCGCGTCTGTGCAGCAGTTCCTACCGTGGCATGCCGGGCGCCAAGAACCTGAAACCCGAGATCATGCGGGTGCGCCAGGAACTGGCGGAGTTCATGAACGGGCCCTTCGCCGAGCGCCTGCGTCTGCCGACCAGCATCCTGGTGCGGAGTATTTCCGGGCTGGTCTCGCAGCCCAAGCTGATCGACGAGGTCTGGCAGGACACCATCGATCTCGCCGAGGTGCACGTGCGCGGCAGCGCCATCACCAACGAAATCCGCCGCAGCACCCACCACGCGTTGGGCAAGCACACGCTTACACTGGCGCGCGCCTACCTCGAGTGGCTGCTAACGGGCGTGGCGGAATTCCCCGAACCGGAACGTGAAATGACAGGTCCGCCTGACGAGGCGGCGCGCTCGAACCCGGTGGTCATCGCGCTGGTCAAGCGCATCGTTGCCGACCTCGAGCAACTCCTCGGCAGCGCGCAGATTGTCAGCCGGCTTGACGAGTGGCGTGAAACCTACGCCGTTGAGCTGCAGCTTTGTGAATCAACCAACACGCTGGAAGCGGAACTCGAATCACTGGTCAGCAAGGGTATCCGCGCACATAACCAGTGGGTCTACCAGCACCGCCTGCGCAGCCTGCAGAGCAAACTGCGCGACGGTGCCTGGACCGCGGCTGCGCGTGAACCGTTCGAGACGGCCCTGCAACGCCTGCAGACAGCACAACCGGAAGACCCGGCATTCCCGGCCGGGCAGTTCGAACAACTGGCGCGCAGCGCCGTGACGACCTTCTGCTCACGGCTACGGCACGACCACCAGGACGGGCTTTTCCTGGTCCTCGAGGAATTGCTCGGCCTGTATGCCGGCGGCAAGCCGTTCGCGGCCTTTGAGCGCAGTTGCAGCCTGCGCCGCGAACTCGAATCACTGGCCGGCGATGGCGTTTTCACCACCCAGCGTTACCTGCTGCACCAACTCGACTGCATCCTCGAGGAACTGGGCTTCTTCGCGCTCAGGCACGTCGCCTCGGACTACAGGGAACACGGCGTCAGGCTGCAGGAATGCCTGTCCATCGTGCACCTGTGCGCCGGCAGCCTGGACCGCGACGGCCTGTTCTCACGCGAACTCTGGGACCTGTCGGCGATGCTGGTCAACCCCACCCGGAGTTCTTCGGAACTGCTGGACGTACTGGAGCAGATCCAGCGTAACTACCACCGCCTGGTGCACCGGGTCAGCCATGCCTACGAAGTGATGGCCGGGCACCTCGGTTACGGTTCGGACGAAATGCGTGCGGTGCTGGCCAATTTCCAGCGCACCATGCATGACCTCAACAGCCTGGTGCATTTTTCCGACCTGGCGCGCACCTGCCTCGCCGAAAGCGTGCGTGGCATGGCGCAAGCGGAAGCGGGCGGCACCGGTGAGGACCCGTGGGATTTCGTCCACCTGTCGCATGGCAGCGATATCAGGCACCGCGTCGAAGACCGCCAGGCCGCCAGCCTGCAGGGACGTTACGGCGGCAAGGGCAGCGGCCTGATCTACGTCGCCTACCTCGGTATTCCGACGCGCGACGGTTTCATCATCCCCACCGTGCTGCCACGGCTGGGACTGCACCAGCGCGAGCGGCAGAAACTCGAACGCGAGGTCATGCAGCACCTGCGCCTGCTGGAGAAGGACATCGAATGCAACGAGGGCCAGACCTTAAGTTTCGGCAACCCTGCAGCACCCCTGCTGCTCGCAGTCCGCGGCGGTTCCGTGTTCTCGATGCCCGGCATGCTGGCGACCGTGGTCTTCGTCGGCATGACCGACGCCATCGCCGAAGCGTTGGCCCTCGATGACGAGTGGTATGCCTGGGATGCATACCGGCGCTTCCTGGTGTCATTTTCAGCAGCGGTCTGGGGCTTTGATCTCGAGGCCTTCGACCTGGTCGAGAAAGCCAAGCGGCGCCACGGTGTCACGCTCAAGACCGACCTGTCCGGCAGCGCCATGCGCGAGGTGGTCGAAGCCTCCAGGCAGGTCATCTGCGAGGCCGGTCATGCGCAGGAACTCGAGGCCGTGCTGAACGATGTCGAGCTGCAGTTGCAGACGGCCGTGCGCGCCATCCACGGCTCATGGGACCGCCCCCGTGCGCGGCAATACCGCGCCATCAAGCACCTCAGTGAAGGCTGGCACACGGCCGTGATCGTGCAGCAGATGGCCTCGGGTAACCGCAGCAATCGGCAGGAACTGCAGGCGGGTATCGACGAGATGTCGATTTCGCTGACCGGTGTGATACCCCACACCCGGGTTGCGACCACGGGTTTC